>CAZDHN010000068.1:0-14816 GCA_964505115.1 uncultured Planctomycetaceae bacterium | reverse complement strand
GTGTGTAATACTCAGGTCCCTAACCCTCTCCCAAAGGGAGAGGGGAGTGGCTAGCGCTGCGCTTAGCCACCACGCGCGCAAATGTCCCTTCTTGCCGCCCATCAAACCGTCTATACTAGCGGCCGCAATTCAACTTCCAGCGAAGTGGGGAGACATGCCGATGCTTCTGACTGAACGCGAGCGGCTTCATGCCGAGTTGAAAGAACTCGTCGATATACATGGTCGCCAGCGTAGCTCGCTGCTTCTGATCTTGCAGGAGGTCGAGCGGCGGCATTTCTTCATCTCCGCGTATTGCATGCAGGTGATCGCCGACCTGCTGGACATTCATCCGGTGGAAGTCTACAGCGTGGTTTCCTTCTACAGTTTCCTGGACGAGAAACCGCAAGGTCAATTTGTAATCCGCTTGTGCCGGACAATCACCTGCGAGATGGCCGGCAAGCAGCACGTCGCCCGGCAGTTGGAAAACGACCTGGGGATCAAGTTCGGCGAGACGACGCCCGACGGCAAGTTTTCGCTCCAATGGGCCAACTGCCTGGGGATGTGCGACCAGGGGCCGGCGATGCTGGTGAACGAACGAATTTTCACCCAAGTGACGCCCGAGAAGGTCCATGGCATTCTGGAAGAGTGCCGGCAGAAGTTTGGAGTCCACGCCACGGCACTGAGCAAGGAGCGGTCGATATGACACGCCCGAGTAAGACACATGCAACAAAAACCGGCTCGCTGACCTTCGATACGATCGAATTGGGCGCCGGGCTGAAGGCCGCGCTGGCCGAGACGAACGGCGGGGTGCTGAAGACGATCAAAGAGTCGGGCTTGCGGGGACGCGGCGGAGCCGGCTTCCCGACCAGCCTCAAGTGGGACCTGGCCGCACAGGCCGAAGGGCAGCGAAGATATGTCGTCTGTAACGCCGACGAAGGCGAGCCGGGCACCTTCAAGGATCGGGTGATCCTGGCCGACCATGCCGATCTGGTGTTCGAGGGCATGACCATCGCCGCCAGTGTCATCGGCGCCCGGCACGGAATCGTTTACCTTCGGGCGGAATACACCTATCTCCGCCCGCACTTGGAAGCCGTGCTCGCCCGGCGCCGTCAGGAAAACCTCTTGGGCGAGAAGATCGCCGGCAAGAAGGGGTTCTCCTTCGATATCACGATACACATGGGCGCCGGCTCGTACGTCTGCGGCGAGGAGACCGCGCTTATCGAGTCGCTGGAAGGCCAGCGTGGCGAGCCGCGCAACCGGCCACCGTTTCCGATCGACACCGGCTATCTCGATAACCCCACGATCGTGAACAACGTTGAGACGTTCGCCTGGGTCGTTTGCATAATGACCAAGGGCGCCAAGTGGTTCAAGAGTTTCGGCACCGAGAAGTCGACCGGCTACAAGCTATTCAGCGTCTCCGGCGATTGCGGGCGGCCCGGCGTCTACGAGTTCCCGCTGGGAATAAGCGTGGAAGAACTGCTCGTCGAGGTCGGCGGAGAGGGGGCCAAGGCCGTTCAGGTCGGCGGTGCGTCGGGTCAGTGCGTGCCGCAAAGCCAGTTCGACCGAACGATTGCCTACGAAGACATCCCCAGCGGCGGCTCGATCATCGTCTTCGGCCCCCAACGCGACATGCTCGACGTGGTCGCCAACTTTCTAGAGTTCTTCGTCGACGAGTCGTGCGGACAGTGTACCCCTTGCCGCGAAGGCGTGCCCGAGTTGCTCGAAGGCGTGAGGATGCTCAAGCGAGGCGAGTGTTCCATGAGCTACCTCGACGAGTTGTGCTCATTGGCCGACACGCTGCAGGTGGCCTCCAAATGCGGCCTGGGCCAAACGGCCCCCAACGCACTGCTCTCCGTCGTGGAACACTTTCAAGACGAAATACTCGGCCGCTGAACACGCAACGGTCGCCAGACAGGAAAATCAACAATGCCCGAAGAGACTCGCTCGGAATCGGACCAGGCAACGCGGGCTCCCGTTAGCCAGCGGGCTCGAACGGCCGAGCTAATCAAGCAGGCCCAGGTGCTCCACGAACCGGTCAAGGTTACCGTCGACGGCAACGCGATCGAGGTCCCCTTCGGCACGAGCATACTCGACGCCGCCCGGCTGTTGGGGATCCGAATCCCCACGCTCTGCCACCACGAGGACCTTTGCCTGGCCGGCGTGTGCCGCGTGTGCGTGGTGGAAATCGAGGGCCAGCGGACCCTGCACGCTTCCTGCAGTTATCCGATCACCGCGCCGATCGAGGTCCGCACGCATTCGGCCAGGGTGCGTCGGGCGAGACGCCACATCATCGACCTGATGCTGGTCAACCACGTCGGCGAGTGCTACGCCTGTAGCCGCAACAACTACTGCGAATTGCAGTCGCTGGCCGCCGAATATGGCGTCGATTCGTTTCGCTTCGGGCATCTCCGCGAGCCGCGTTACGAGATCGACAGCTCGAGCCACGCGCTGGTGCGCGACATGAACAAGTGCGTGCTCTGCCGCCGCTGTATCCGTACCTGCATCGATTTGCAGGAGGTCGGCGTGCTGGAAGCCGTCGACCGCGGCAACCGCACCAAGGTTACCACGTTCATGGACAAACCGCTGGCCGAGGTGGTCTGCATCAATTGCGGCCAGTGCATCAACCGTTGCCCAACGGGAGCCCTGCGAGCGAACGATCCGACCGACGAAGTCTGGCAGGCGATCGACGATCCCTCGAAACACGTCGTCATCCAAACCGCGCCCAGCCCACGCGCTGCCATCGGCGAGTGTTTTGGGTTAGAGCCGGGGCACGCGCTGACGTTCGAGATGAACACGGCCGTGCGGCGCTGCGGGTTCGACCGCGTGTTCGACACCAACTTCGCCGCCGACCTGACGATTATCGAGGAAGGAACTGAACTGTTGCTGCGACTGAAACGGGCATTGGTCGACAAGGACGAATCGGTCGCCTTGCCGCAGTTCACAAGTTGCTCGCCCGGCTGGGTTAAGTACATCGAGCATTTCTATCCCGAGTATCTCGACAAGCTCTCTTCGGCCAAGAGCCCGCAACAGATGTTCGGCGCGCTGATCAAAACCTACTGTGCCGAACAGAACGGGTTGGATCCCAAGGACATCGTCACCGTGGCCCTGATGCCCTGCTCGGCGAAGAAGTTCGAGTGCAACCGCCCGGAGATGTGCGCCAGCGGCCACAAGGATATCGACTATGGCCTGACCACTCGCGAGTTGGCCAAGATGATCCGCGAGGCGGGCATCGATCTGTTGAAAATGCCCAAGTCGGATTTTGACGATCCGTTCGGCACTGCGACCGGGTCGGGCGTGATTTTCGGCGCCAGCGGCGGCGTAATGGAGGCGGCCATCCGCACCGTGGTCGAGCTGGTAACCGGCCACAAGGTCGAGGATCTCTTCGAGCACGCCGAGGTGATCCCGGTCCGCGGTTTCGAGGGCATTCGCTACGCCGAGCTACCCATCACCGAGGTTGGGCCCGTGCCCGATCTGATCGCTCACCTCTTCGACGACTGGGACTGGCTGAAGGGCGTTACGCTGAAGCTGGGTGTTTGTCACGGCACGGCGAACGCCAAGAAGGTGATGGAAGATATCAAGGCGGGCGGGAAGTTCAGCCAGTGCCATTTCATCGAGTTCATGGCCTGCCCTGGCGGATGCCTTGGCGGCGGCGGCCAACCCAGCCCGACCAGCCCCGCGATTCGTGCCGCCCGGGCGAAGGCAATCTATGCGGAAGACCGCGCGTACGACATCCGCAAGTCGCACGAGAATCCCGCGATTGTGAAACTCTACGAGCAGTTCCTTACCGACGGCCCCTGCGGCCAAAAGAGTCACCACCTGCTTCACACCAAGTACGTGGCACGCGGCAAGTATATCGAGTAGCCGGGCCTTGCGCTGGGGACTGGTCCATTTTTCGGTCGGTTGATTGTCCATGTCGCCAGAGTTGCAAGCCGAAAACATGGACCTGTCCCCTTTGGTGGCGCTAGGGGGACAGGTCCATATTTTCGGCCAACGTCTATTTGTAAAAGACATATTCCGGCCGAAAAATGGACCAGTCCCCGACTCGGCCCCCGCTTCAGGTGCCCCCTTGGCGAACGGCTTGCGGGGCGGGTATACTTGACATGAGTCTATCCCTCGGAACCCGATTTCCGACTTTATTCCTGGCGGTAAAGAAAATGACGCGAGTTGCCATCATTGGAGGGGCCGGATACACGGCCCTGGAACTAATCAAAATCCTTCTGCGTCATCCGGACGTCGAGATTGTTGCAATCAGCGATATCCAGGAGGGTCAGCCGCACTTGTCGTCGATCCACCCGTCGCTTGGCGGTCGATTGGATCTCTGTTTGGAGAAGCTCAGCCCGGCTGAGGTTTCCGCCAGGGCCGACTGCGTCTTCTGCTGCCTTCCGCACGGGGCAAGCTCCTCGATCATTCCCCATCTGTTGGACGACGGCACCCGCGTGGTCGACTTCAGCGCCGACTACCGGCTGAACGATCCGAAGGTATTCGCCGATTGGTACGGGCAGGAGCACGGCGATCCGGACCGGCTGGGTAAGGTCGTCTACGGACTGCCCGAACTGTTTCGCGAAGGCATTGTCTCGGCGCCGCTGGTGGCGAATCCGGGCTGCTTCCCCACTTCGGCCGTCTTGCCGCTGGCGCCGCTGGTGAAGGCCGGGCTGATCGAGACCGACGAAATCATCGTCGACGCGAAGACGGGTGTGTCGGGAGCCGGCAGAAGGCCCGGGCTGACCACGCACTACCCCGAGTGCAACGAAAGCATCTGTGCCTATAACATCGGCCGGCACCGCCATACGCCCGAAATGGAACAACTGCTCGGCACGGTCGGCGGCTCGAAAGTACAGGTGATCTTCTCGCCGCATCTGGTCCCGATGGACCGCGGCATTCTGGCCACCACCTACTCGCGGCCGACCGGCAAGGTAACCGAAGAGAAGCTGATGGACACGCTGTCGGAGTTCTACGCCGATGAGCCGTTCGTCCGCGTCGTCGATCATTTTCCGGGCACAAAGGACACGTCGGGCTCGAACTTCTGCGATGTAACGGTGCGGGTTGTCGCCGATCGAGTGATTACCATCAGTTGCTTGGACAACCTGATCAAGGGTGCCTCCGGCGCGGCCGTACAAAACTTCAACATCATGTTCGGCTACCCCGAAACCACCGCCCTGTAAAACACAACGCTCCGACCGCTGGTAAGCTATAAATCCCGGTCGGGGACTGGTCCATTTTTCGGCCGAAGGATGTCTTTGGCGAATCAACGATGGCCGAAAATATGGACCTGCCCCCCTCGCGCCACCAAAGGGGACAGGTCCATGTTTTCGGCTTGCAGTTCCAGCAGAATGGACAATCAACCGGCCGAAAAATGGACCAGTCCCCGGTGCAAGGGCTAACATCCGGCGAATCAGCGATTGGAGGAATTCACCCAAATGTCTATTCGCGTTCCCAAGGGGTTTCAACTTGCCGGCGTGCATTGCGGCATCAAGCAGGCCTCCCAAACGGAAGACCTGACGCTGCTGGTGGCCGAGAAGCCGGCGGTGGCGGCGGGTGTTTATACGAAGAATCTGGTTCACGCCGCTCCCGTGGCGCTCGACCGAAAGCGGACCCCCAGTGATCGGATTCGCGCCGTGGTGGTTAACTCGGGAAACGCCAACGCTTGCACGGGCAACCGCGGCATGCGGGACGCTCGGGAGATGACCCGGCTTGCCGCCGCCGCCTGCGGTGCCGAGGAAGACCAGGCCCTGGTCCTTTCGACAGGCATAATCGGCGAGTTCCTGCCGATGACGAAGATTTCCGCCGGAATCGAAGCCGCCAAATCCCGGCTCGGTTGCGACGCGGCGGCGCTTGTATCGGCCGCCCGGGGGTTGATGACCACCGACACGATCCACAAGCTGGCAGGTCGGGTTCTGTCGCTGGGCGGACAGGAGGTTCTGGTCACCGGGCTTGCCAAGGGCGCGGCGATGATCGGCCCGAACATGGCCACCATGCTGGGAGTGATACTCACCGACGCGGCACTCAAACCGCAGGCCGCCCAGGTGGCGCTCGCTTCGGTCGTCGACGTCAGTTTCAACTGCATAAGCGTCGACGGACATACGAGCACCAACGACAGTGTGCTGCTGCTGGCCAGCGGAGCCGCCGGGTCGGGTGAACCGCTTGTGGGCGATGATCTGGCGGCATTTAGCGAGGCGCTGGAGGAGGTCTGCGTCGAGTTGGCCCGATCGATACCAGCCGACGGCGAAGGGGCGACGCACCTGATAACCATCGAGGTGGCCGGCTGCCGGCACCCCGTCGAGGCCCATACAATCGCCAAAACCGTGGCCAATAGCCCGCTTGTCAAGACGGCGGTCGCCGGGGCCGATCCAAATTGGGGGCGAATTGTATCGGCGGCCGGCTACTGCGGCGTGCCGTTCGACCCGGCCGGGGTCAGTTTGCGAGTCAACGGGTTCTTGTTATACGAGGCGGGCGCGCCGGTCGGTTTCGACGCCGCGGCCGTGTCCGATTCCATCCGCAATAACCACGACACGCTCCTTCGCCTCGATTTGGGCGAGGGCGACGCGGCCGGCCGCTTCTGGACCTCCGACCTGACCGCCGATTACGTCCGACTCAACGCCGACTACCACACATGAACGCCTCGATCAAACGCCTCCGATTCGGCTTGACGACGTTGGGGGGAATTTTCATCCTGGCCGTGGCCGGCTATTGGCTGGGCGCCGGCTGGACGCTGTTTGATTCGTTCTACATGGTCGTCAGCATTCTCACGACCGTCGGTCTGGCGGAAGTGCAAGAGTTGACCCCGCCGCTGAAAATGTTCACCGCGGTGGTCATGGCGTTCGGTGTTTCCGCCGCACTTTACATCATGGGAGTATTCGTGCAAATGATGACCGAAGGAGAAATCAATCGCGCGCTCGGCTTGCGCCGCGTGGGGCGAGATATCCAGCGGCTCTCGCAACACGTCATCATCTGCGGTTTCGGCCGCATGGGCGAGATCTTGGCCGACGAGTTGCAGCGCCGGAAGAAGTCGTTCGTTATCGTCGAGCAAGACGCGGAGAGAATCGCCGAGGCCACCGAACGCGGATACCTGGCCATTCACGGCGACGCCAGCGAGGAAGACGTCCTGGAATCGCTCGGATTGGTCCGGGCAAAAACACTCGTCACCACGCTGCCGCACGACGCCGACAATGTCTTCATCACGCTCACCTGCCGCAACCTCAACCCCGATCTGCACATTATCGCCCGGGGTGAGTTCCCCTCCACCGAAAAGAAGCTGCTCCAGGCCGGCGCCGATCGGGTCGTTCTGCCGGCCGCCACCGGCGCGCTTCGCATGGCGGCCATGATAACCCGACCCTCAACCGTCGAGTTGGTCGAAATGGTTGCCGGCCGGAGTATCGCCGACGACGTCGAGGTCGACGAACTGGTCTTGCAGGCGGACAACTCGCTGGTCGGCCGTACCGTGGGCGAGACGGACATCCGCAGCCGGCACGGCCTGCTGGTCGTGGGCGTGCGGCATTCCAACGATAAACTCGACTTCGCGCCCGGCGCCGATTGCCGTTTTCAGCCGGACGATCGCGTAATAGTCATCGGCCACGTCAACGACATCGAGTCGTTCCGCAAGGAATACGATATTTGAGTGACGCAAGCCTCAACGCAAAAAGATAAATGACGAAGACACGCACAGCCGTTCCAGAAACCACGCGATTGGAGGTCATCGCACGATCCAACAACCGATGCTGCGTCTGCCAGACGCCATTTATCGTAATTCATCACCTCGACGAAGACCCATCAAGCAACGATATCTCCAACTTGGCACCATTGTGCCCCAACTGTCACAGCGACGCCCACTCGTTAAATCAACTCGTAATGAACTTGACCGCATCGCGTATCATAGCGCTCCGCGACAGGTGGTACGCCTACTGTGAAAGCCGCCGTGCAGGCGGGAGTTCAAGTCCGAATGCCATACTGAAGGTCAAGAACTTCCATCACTCAGCTGGGTTCCCTCGATATGGATGGTCAAAGACGTTTTCCGCAATTGATGTTTCCTACAATGACCTTACCGTCGATGAAATAATCAATCGCGTTTTCGCCACATCAAACCGAGATGATCTCGTCACTTACCTCGATACCGTAAGACATATGTATCCCGACGCGCTGACTGATGATGCCTTGCTTAAGCGGTTTGTCGGTGTCTGCAATGCGTTCGGAATTGGGTACAATGAACTTGCATGAGATCCCCGCGCGAACATGTCGCCGTGTAACTTAGCGTTGCCCCATCGACCAATTGACATCACCCCGAATGTGGGTTATCATAGCTATGGATATCCACATTGTGGAGGCGTGATATGAGAACCATTCAGATGACCCTTGATGATGTCACTGGCCGCGACTCGGTGATTCGTGGCATCATCCGGAGGCCCGCGACGACGGCGCTTCCCGTGGTAGGCTGGTGACCGGAAAGGGGATCACTATGCGGAAACGCATCTACATCGAGACGTCCATTCCCAGCTTCTACTACGAGACCCGGGAATCGCCAGACATGGTTGCTCGCCGACAGTGGACCCGCGAGTGGTGGGAAACGCGGCAGGCCCATGAATTGGTAACCAGCGACGCCGTATTATACGAACTCGAGCGTGGGGACTACCCGGGCAAGAAGGATGCTCTGGACTTGCTCCTTGGCGTACCCGTTGTCGAAGTCGCCGAGGAGATAACGGACATCGTCAAAACGTATACTGAACACCACCTCATGCCAATCGACCCTCTCGGCGACGCGCTGCACTTGGCTTTGGCCTCGTTTCACAAGTGCGACTTCCTGCTCACGTGGAACTGCCAGAACCTTGCCAATCCCAACAAGTTCGGGCACATTCGCGTCATCAACGGCATGCTCGGTCTATTTGTGCCGGAGCTTGTGACCCCGTACCAGCTTCTGGAGGAAGCACGATGAAACAAGATGAAGGCATTCAGTGGATTCGCGACACCAGGGAAGAGATATCCGAGGAACTGCACAACGACCCCGAGGAGTTCGTGCGTTTCCACAGGACACTCCGGTCTCGTTACAGCGCGACGAACGAGCAAGCACATCCCGTCGAGCATGCACGGCCGGCCGCCCCCCTCAACTGACACTAGCCGCCGGCCCCGGCAACCAATTGACATCATCCCGAATGTGGACTACTATAGCTATAGATATCCACATTGCGGAGGCGTGGTATGAGAACCATTCAGATGACCCTTGATGATGACCTGGTCAAAGCGGTCGACCGGGTTGCCAAGAGGCTTTGCACAAGTCGCTCGGCTTTCACGAGGAAAGCGCTTCAAGAGGCACTTGACCGCTACAACCTTGAGAAACTGGAGCGCAAGCACCGCCAAGGGTACGAACGGCAGCCGGTTGCCGCCGATGAGTTTTTGGCTTGGGAGACCGAGCAAGCCTGGGCCGACGAATGAAACACGGCGAAGTACGTTGGTACAAGTTCGCACGGCCGGATAAGAAGAGGCCCGTTCTCATCCTGACGCGAGATTCCGTCCTGGAGTATCTCGGGGAAGTAACCGTGGCCCCGATTACGGGCACGGTCCGCGATATACCGTCCGAGGTGTTTCTCTCCAAAGCCGACGGCATGGCCCGGGATTGCGCCGTCAACTGCGACCACTTGCAGACGGTTGCCAGCGGTAGAATCGGATCGTTGATAACTTCCTTGCCTCCGTCAAAGATGGCTGACGTAGCGCGGGCAGTCCGTTTTGCACTGGATATTTGAGAAGGTAGGTTATGCTTTAGCATAACGAAATCCAGCGATATGTTATGCTGAAGCATAACCTACCGTTCTTTTTTCAAAACACGTTCGTGAGAGGGTAACAACATGAGCGGTCACGCAATGGACGGATACACGCGAGCCGATTTCGACCGCTGTCCGTTGATGTTCTACTATGAAGTGACCCAGGCCTGCGACCTGGTGTGCAAGCACTGCCGCGCGTCGGCACAAGAGAACGCCGACCCGGCCGAACTCAATACCGAGCAGTCGTTCGCCCTGATCGATCAGGTGGCATCCTTCCCACGGCGGCCGATGCTGGTGTTAACCGGCGGCGATCCACTCAAGCGGGCCGACCTGTTCGAGTTGATCGACCATGCGATCGACTCCGGCTTGCAGGTGGCGCTTACGCCTTCGGCGACGCCGCTGGCCACGTTCGAGGCATTCAGCAAAGTGCACCAGGCCGGCGTGCGGGGATTGGGTATCAGTCTGGACGGGTCCGACGCCGCCACGCACGACGCCTTTCGCGGTTGGGAGGGCAGCTTCGAGCGGACGCTCGGCATGTTGGCCGACGCCCGACGGCTGGAGATGGCCGTCCAGGTGAACACCAGCATCACGCAGCGCAACTTCCAGCAGATCGACGCCATGGCCGAACTGCTGGCCGACCAGGGGATCGCCATGTGGTCGGTCTTCTTCCTGGTGCCCGTCGGACGCGGCGTGGAAGAGCAGCGAATCAAGCCCCAGCAATACGAAGAGGTATTCGAGCGGCTCTGGCATCATGCCCAACGCCGGCCGTACGGCGTCAAGACGACCGAAGCCCCGCACTACCGCCGCTACGTGCTCCAACAGGGTGGTGATCCGCTGGCGCCACCCAAGGGAGCCCCGCACGGAGGCGGCCGGCACGGTCATCGAGCACCACTGGGGGTTGGCGACGGCAAGGGCGTGATGTTCGTCGGGCACGTCGGGCAAATCTATCCGGCCGGGTTCCTGCCGCTAACCTGTGGGCAGGTCCCCGACGACTCGGTGGTGGACATCTACCAGAATCACCCCACCTTCCGCGCCCTGCGCGACCCCGACCACTTCAAGGGCCGCTGCGGCGTCTGCGAGTATCGTCAGGTCTGTGGAGGCAGCCGCGCCCGGGCGTACGCCGTTACGGGCGACCCGCTGGAGACCGAACCCGACTGCGTCTACCTGCCCGGCAAAGGTCCAGTGGTGCCGCGGTAGCGGGCTTTGTATAATCAACGGGTGAACGTCGATAATCAATAAGGATTCAGCATGACTAAAACGAACGAACGTTTCGGCCCGCATCGCGTGGCTTTGCTGGTTGGCGTTTGCCTGACCGCCGCGCTGGTGGTCGGTTGCGGCAAGGGCACCTGCTCGGTCACCGGCAAGGTGGTCTACGACGACGGCCAACAGGCCGGCCCGGAGTTGGAAGGTTACGCGGTCACCTTCGAGTCGCAAAACGAACCGGTCAGCGCCAGCGGGCTGATCGGCCCGGACGGCACGTTCGAGGTCTCCACTTACGAGCCGGGCGACGGCGCCGTTGTCGGCCGCCATCACGTGACCGTCACGGCGCCGGTGCACGAGACCGACGATCTTCCACCACCCCGGGCCATCAAGGCGCGCTTCGAGTCGTTCGATAAGTCCGGGCTGGAAGTAACCGTCGAGTCGGGCAGCAACGAGGTTGTGCTAACCGTCGAACGGGCCGAGTAATGGCCCGGCTCGTCGAAAATGGGTGCCACTGCTGGCTTGTCCAGCAGTGCGAACCATTAACCGCGCGAAAACACTGCTGGACAAGCCGGCAGTGGCACCCGAATCGTTCGATTCGCTCAGAAGCCCGAGACCACTTCGCCATCGTAGCGGTCGGCCAGCCGGTTGAGAGTGGTGGTGTCGATGGAGACGCGGATGGCGTGAACGCTGCCATCGCCAAACACAAACTGGCAGACGCCCGGATGGTAGCTGCCGAAAATACCACCTCTAGTGTCGCGCGCGCCTTTTGCCAACGGAGCGCTAATCCCCGCCTTCTTCATCGAACTGCCGTGGTCGCCGTTATAGATTGAGCTGTCGGGCGAGTATCCGTACTTGTAGTTCGGGATATGCCTCTCGCCGATTAGCAGCGTATTGGCCAATCCGTCCCGCAAGTCGGCAAAACCGAGCGGGGCCGATCCTTTCGCGGGGTTGGGCTTGTAACGGAACGCGCCTCTTGAGGCCACATAGTCTTTGTATTTCACCTCGTCATACATGCCCTTCCAATAGTCGATGAGCGTCGGCTCCCCGTTCGGACCGTGAGTGGGCCCGATGCAGCAGGCATAGTCGCCAAGGCCGCCCGGCGTGTGTGGGCCATTACCCTCGTATTTCTGATCTATGTCGCCGGTTATGCTGGCGCCAGGTTCGCTGCCGACCGAACGGCGCGAGCTACAGAAATAGGTTGCCACCCGCGCACAACGGACCTTCTCTTCCTGGTCGTAGTACTTCCCAAAGTACGCGCCAGCCATTTCCCACTGGTCGAACAGCGCCTGCTGCTCAAGATACGGCAGCAGCAGCCAGGCCCAGGTTTCTCTCGTGTCCAACCGCGAATAGGGCAGGTCGCCGGTCGCCCGTTCGAACAGGTGCACGGCCAGCCCCATCTGCTTGAGGTTATTGGAGCAACTGAGCCGTCGGGCGGCCTCTCGGGCCGATTGAACGGCCGGCAGAAGCAGAGAAATCAGGATGCCGATAATCGTGATTACCACGAGCAACTCGACCAGTGTAAAACCAGATCGACGGCGATTGCGAATGGGACAATACATTTTCCATCCACCCAAATGTCAGGGACTCCTGAACCACGGGAGTCGAATAACCGATGCAAAAAGCTACGATATCACAGTCAGTATATGGCATTTACGATTCGTACACAATCCGCCCGGTGGGGTCGGTAGACTGCCCGAAGCGTGTGGGTGGCACCTTCGCTGCCACCGTAGCGGAATTCGCAAGAATTCCGACTTTCAACGATTCGGTCTGAACTCTTGCGAGTTCAGCTACGGCTCCGCGCTCCACTGAATCACGCGCATGCTGGCGGGGGTTAGCTCGGTCTTCCAGCCGTTGCGGAAGGCGGGCAGTCGCTGTCGGCGGAGTTCCACCCGGGGCTTGCCAATCTCGTACTCGTTGTTGGCCGTAATCCGTTTGGCGGCCAGCAGCCACGATTGGGCGCCGGGTTCGACCTCCTCGGGCAAGTCCAGCATAATCGCGTGCGTCTTCGACGTGCTGTTCCCTCATCATCAGGAGCATGGCGTTGACCACGTTGACGCCGCCGACAATCGAGGTAACCAGCCGGTTCCGCGGTTCCAGCGGCCCGTCGCCGCCCGTTATGTGGTAATTGAATTCGTAGATCGACATCTCGATCCCGGCCGCCTTGGCCAACTCGCCCATCTGCCGGCTTGTCCAGCAGTGCCAACTCCAAGTCCCGCGAAAACACTGCTGGACGAGCCAGCAGTGGCACCCAAATCGCAACCCCCGACCGCAAGCTTGATCGCTTTCAAACCCTACGTCAAGGGTTATCGTAATATTGACAGGCACGTATCGGGCGCGGCATACTGGGTGCCTCACCGGCCGATAACACAACCCAACAACCCCACCTCAAAGGATGCGCGCTCGCCGCGTATGATCCGAAAATGCCCGCCAGAATAATTGCCTCATTGTTGATCCTATCGAGTCTGGTTCTTTCAGCCCGTGCCGAAGAGCAGGAGCCGGTCGGCAAGCGGCCTTACGAGATGGTTTGGGCCGACCGCACCGAAGACACTCGCAAGCCGCTGGTCGATTTCGAGAACCTCGACGGCTGGACCGTCAAGTGCGAGCAGTCCGACGCGCGGTTCACGCTATCCCGGCGGCAGCAGCTTTGGGGCAGATACGTCGGCAAGCTGGCCTACCGGGGCGACGGCCGCCAGCCGGTGGTCGTGATCCAGCCGCCCAAGCCGATCCCCGTTACAGGGCCGCTGGACTGCGTGAACCTTTGGGTGTACGGGAACAATTGGGCCTGGTCGGTCGACAAGACCACGCCACGGGTTGAAATCGTCGTCTTGCTCGTTGGGAAAGAGGGGCGGCCGGTTCGCGTCTCGATGGGTCGAGTGCGTTGGAAGGAGTGGTGGCTGATGCATCGCCGGCTGACGCCCGAGCAAATCGCCCTGCTGGCCGACGGCCGCGCGTTTGAAGGAATCGAAATTCGCGGCGGCACCAACAAGGACGACCGGCTCCTCTACTTCGACAATCTGGCCGTCTACAAAGAGCAACTGCCGCCGCTGGAGTTCGCGCCGCGACCAGGCCGGGCAGTCGAACTTCCCGAAGGCCAAACGGTCGGCACGAATACCGGACCGGGCAAATTGCCCTTCCCCAATCGGGAAGAGACCATCCTGCCCGATAATCTTACCAAGAAGTTCGACGTCAAGTTGGAAGCGACCGACAAGGGTTTCGCCTTTCACTACCAGGGCGACGACGGACATCTGGTCTACCGCTACCAGCCGCTCACCGGCACGCTGGGCGACGTGACGGCCCAATGGGTCGGCCGGGGTGAGCCATTTCGGCCAATGGCCGACGGCGGCGTTTACTTCCAAAAGGCCGACAGCTCGGAACTGCTCGCGCCCGAGGCCGTCCGAAAAATAAGCTGCCGGCAGGCGGGCGATACCGTGGTGGCCAAGTGGCGTTGCGCCTGGGGCGGCCAGTTCTCGACCGAGGTTGTCTACACACTGCGGCTCTGGCAAAAGTCGCTGGTGATTGACGTGAAATGTCTCGGCGGCGTGGTGGGTGAAGTGAGGCTGGGTAGAGCGGTCGGTGTCGACAACCCCCGGCTGGTAACGCTTCCTTTCCTCGCTTGCGGCCAGCATCGCCCGGCCGTCTTGATAACCGGGCCGGTCGAAAAGCCGCTATTCGTTATGTTGCTGGTCGATCACACGCGATCCAACGCTTCGGAACTTTGGGCGGAAAACAAGGTCGAGCCGGAGGGTGTTGTCTATAACGGCGGGTCGAGGTATTCGCCCAAGACCGACGGGCGTCGCAACCCCTGTTTCGAGCGGCTGTTTTTGACCGTCTCACCCCGCTTCGAGGAAGTGTTGCCCAACGTGCCGAACCCAAAATCGCCCTGGATGC
>CAZDHN010000067.1:0-14984 GCA_964505115.1 uncultured Planctomycetaceae bacterium | reverse complement strand
GACGGGGACCGCGACGGCCTGCTCGGGCGAGACCTGGGGCGGTGATTCCACGCTCTCGGGTTCCGCCAATGGTTCAGCTTCCGGAGTTGCTACCGCCGACTGCATGGGTCGTGGCGGGGTGGGCTCGACATCTTCTGCCACATCCGCTTCGAACTCGACCGGCGCCGCTTCTTCCAGTGGCGCCGGCTCGGGTTGAAGAACGGGCGTCTGGTCGGCTGACTCAGCGTCCGGATCGGCCCAGGCGGCGATATCCGGCATTTCGGCGCCTTCCGGAGAGGCATCCGGCGCAAAGACCGGGGCTTGCCCGGCCTCCGGTGTCGCATCGATACCCGGCTCAGGTTCGACCGCTTGGAAGTCGGGAGCCTCGCCGACGGCCTCGGCCGATTCCTTCTCGGCGACGCCTTCGGGTAGCGGAATCGACTCAACGTCGCCCGCGTATTCATACTTAGCGAGAAAGGTGAGAGGACCAACGGCAAACTGCGTGTCGGGCCGCAGGCAGGCCTCGCTAATCCGGTTGCCCTCGATAAACGTACCGTTTAGGGACCCGAGATCGCGCAGCTTTAGCACTCCCTCTTCTTCGTACAACTCGCAGTGCTGGCGGCTGACCATGGGATGTGCGACCGTTAGGTCGGCTTGCCGACTTCGTCCGATCGTGGTGGGCAGCTTCAGCGGGACGTCGCGTTTGCTGGCCTTTCCTCCGACAACGATCAGTTTCGCTTCCATTGGGACATGCCGACCTGATCGGCCGCTGGTTTGTGTACTGGGGGGAGGGACGTACAAACAATGGCGTATACATTGCCCACAACCTCCCATGATAGTCGGTCAGGGTGTCGATCGCAACGGTCCGATTCGATTCCAGCGAATCCGTTCGATTCCATAAATCCGTCGCGAATCGAACGGGCGTCGCTCGCAAGGAGGATAAAAAGAGGATAAGCTGAGAAGCGAAGGGCCAAAGCCGCCCACCCAACACACCCCACTGCGGGTCTATTGCCTTTGGAAACAACAGCCGCGACCCCCCACGAGGTGGTAGTTGACGAGCGGCCGATGACAAGCTTTACTGGCTCTGGAGGCGAATTTGCCCTTGCAAACGATACCAGGGGCCATATAATCCGGGACTCCGGCTGTCTGACCGTCTCGTTTGGCGTCGGTTTGCGGAGATCGTGATTACCGCGGGTGTAGCTCAGTTGGCAGAGCACAACGTTGCCAACGTTGTTGTCGTGGGTTCGAATCCCATCACCCGCTCTTGGAATTTCTTTCATTTTAACTGACTGTACGGCAAAAAGGCATGGCAGCTACTGACGACCGGGACCGGGACGATTCCCCCGAGGCACCCGAAGAAAAGATCGGCGACGACATCCGAGTCGATTCCCAAGATGTCGATTCCCGAGATGTCGATTCCCAAGATACCGTTGCGGACGAGACCGCGCCCGGCGACGTGGAGTCGGAATCGGCCGAGGAGGTCGAGGAAGGCACCGAGGCCGAGAAGCTCGATTTGGAGGTGTCGGTAAACACGCGGGGCGCCTGCGAGCGTCACATCACCGTGACGATACCTCGCCCGGACATCGAACGCTACTTCGACAAGGAGTTCAGCGAGTTGATGGACTCGGCCCAGGTGCCCGGTTTCCGCAAGGGCCATGCGCCGCGCAAGCTTGTCGAGAGCCGTTTCCGCAAGGATATTGCCGACAAGGTGAAGGGTCTGCTTCTAACGGACAGCGTGGCTCAGGTCAACGACACCGAAGAATTGTCGCCCATCAGCGAGCCGGACATCAAGTGGGAAGCGATCGAGTTGCCCAGCGAGGGGCCGATGACGTTCGAGTTCGATCTCGAAGTACGACCCGAGTTCGACCTTCCGCAATGGAAGGGCCTTTCGATCGAGAAGCCCACCCGGGAGTTCACCGACGATGACGTGGACGCCGAGCTTGCCAGGGTGCTTGCCGATCGCTACGGCCGGCTGGTGCCTCACGACGGTCCGGCTTCGGCGGGTGACTACATCACGACGAACCTCACGTTTATGTACGACGACAAGGAGTTGGCGGCGGCCGAGGAAGAAGTGATTCGCATTCGGCCCGTGCTCAGTTTCCGCGACGGCAAGATCGTGAAGTTCGACAAACTAATGGACGGCGTGAAAGCGGGCGAAACCCGCGAGGGCAAAGCGGTTCTGGGCGACGACGCGCCCAACGTCATACTGCGTGGTAAGAAGGTAACGGCGATTTTCGAGGTTTTGGAGGTCAAGAAGCTCGAATTGCCCGAGCTTACCCCCGATTTCCTCGAAGAGATTGGCGACTTCAAGGACGAGGGCGAGCTGCGCGACCTGATCAAGGATAATCTCAAACGCCAATTGGAATACGAGCAACATCAACGTGCCCGAGAGCAAATCACGGCCGCCTTGACCGTGGCGGCCGACTGGGATTTGCCGCGTGAGCTTCTGGAGCGTCAGAGTCGCCGGGAGTTGCAGCGGGCCAAGATGGAATTGCAACGGAGCGGTTTTAGCGAGGACGAGATTCGCTCGCATGCAAACGAACTCCAGCAGAACAGCCAGGCCTCGACTGCCCGGGCCCTGAAAGAACATTTCATCCTCGAACGGATTGCCGAAGACGAGGATACCGAAGTCGACGAGTCGGATTACCAGGCCGAGATATCGTTGATTGCCAGCCAGAGCGGCGAAAGCGTTCGGCGAGTCCGGGCGCGGCTGGAAAAGGGCGGAATGATGGACGCCCTGCACAATCAGGTCATCGAGCGGAAGGTAATCGACCTGATCCTCTCGGAAGCACAGTTCAAAG
The DNA here is from genome assembly GCA_964505115.1 of uncultured Planctomycetaceae bacterium. GTDB lineage: Bacteria > Planctomycetota > Planctomycetia > Pirellulales > Thermoguttaceae > CAZDHN01. The sequence continues at coordinate 12,204 of CAZDHN010000067.1, read as the reverse complement.
AAGTGCCTTACAAGCCCGAGGCGACCGACGCGGAGGCGTTAGACCGGTCGGCTGGCGGGCATGACAAGTCCGATATTCCCGAAGCGGAGCCTGAGCACCCCGAGGGAGAGCACGGAAGCGAGTCGGAATCTAGTTGATAGTTGATAGTTGTCAGCGGGTAGAGATGTGGCCCGTCGCAACATATCCGCAGCGCGGGTTTCAGTGCGCTGTCAGTGGTCAGTCAACCATCAACCATCAACTATCAACCATCAACCATCAACTAATCACTACCCATTATGAGCCGCATTTCACGACCACCGTTGGCCGACCCGACGTTGAATTATCGCGATTACCAGCGCCAGCGCCAAATGACGCTTGGCGATCTGTTGCTGGAGAACCGAATCATCCTCCTGCAAGGTGAGATTCACGACGGCAACGCCAACGAACTGGTGATGAAGCTGTTGTATCTTCAGAGTGAGAACCGGCGCAAGGACATCCATTTTTACATCAATTCGCCGGGTGGCAGCGTCAGCGCCACGCTGGCCGTTTACGACACCATACAGATACTCAGTTGCCCGGTGGCAACCTACTGCGTGGGATTGGCGGCCAGCGGCGGGGCAGTTTTGCTCGCCGGTGGATCCAGCGGGAAGCGTTTCGCCTTGCCTCACGCCAAGGTGATGATCCATCAGCCATACGGCCAGGTGGGTGGGCAGGTCTCCGACATCGAGATTCAGGCCGAGGAGATCCTCAAAACCCGCGAGGTGCTCAACCAGATTCTGGCCGATCACACCGGCCGAAAAATCGAGCAGATCGCCGAGGATACCGACCGCGATTTCTACATGACGGCCGGAGAGGCCAAAGAATACGGTGTTGTGGACGATATCCTCACCAAGCAGAAGAACGAGGAAGACGAAGACGATTAACAACTTGCGATAAGCCAGGCTACCTATTGACCCTTGCATAGCCAATGATCCAGGGCGAAGCCCGGTTCCCCGGCGGAACCCCCTTGGCCGGCGCATTGACTATGCAAAGATCAATAAACTCCAACGGAGTATTCGATTCCCATGCCTTTGATCCCTTACGTGATCGAGAAGAGCGGCCGCGAAGAGCGGGCGATGGACATCTACAGCCGGCTCTTGAAGGACCGCATTGTATTCCTCGGTTCGAGCATTAACGACGAGGTGGCCAACGCGATAGTCGCCCAATTGCTCTTCCTTCAGGCCGACGATGCCAAGGCCGACGTGCATCTGTACATCAACTCGCCGGGTGGCGCCGTTACGGCCGGACTGGCGATCTACGACACGATGCAATTCATCAATTGCGACATATCCACCTACTGCATCGGCCAGTGCGCGTCGATGGGGGCCGTCCTCTTGGCCGCCGGAACAAAGGGAAAACGCAACGCGCTGCCAAATTCCCGGATACTTATCCACCAGCCCCTGGCCGGCATGGAGGGCACCGCCGAGGACATCATGATCCACGCCAAGGAATTCGGCAAGATCAAGGAAAGACTCAACGGAATCCTCATCAAGCACTGTGGCCACACGCTGGAAAAGATCGAGAAGGATACCGATCGCGATCGATTCATGTCGTCCGAGGAAGCCCTCGAATACGGCCTGATCGACCGGATAGTCGAGCACGCGGAGGAATCATAATCGTTTGCCAATGGGCCGCCCGTGGACCGGCGACGCGGCCGAACACTTTACACACTACTCATCATCTTCTTTTCAAATAGTCTGCTTTTCTCTTATCCACTACGCTTTTCTTTTGCAACTGTGCACGACCGGTCGGGGACTGGTCCATTTTTCGGCCGAAAGGCGCCCTTTTGCGCAAGACGATGGCCGAAAATATGGACCTGTCCCCCTAGCGCCACGAAAGGGGACAGGTCCATGTTTTCGGCTTGCACTTCCAGCGAAATGGACAACCAACCGACCGAAAAATGGACCAGTCCCCGGAGCAGGCTCGGCCGGGTACTTGCGCGCGAGGTGAACATGAAAATCTGGCTGACGTTCATACTCTGTTCCTGGTGCCTGGCAGCGGCCGGATGCCGTGGCAATCAGAACATACAGTTGCTGGAACGGGAACTCCGCATACAGGAAGACTCGCTCTACGAGATGGAGGATCTCGTCGACGAGTACGAGTCGAAGCTCGAAAAGGTCCGAAAGGAGAACGCCTCGCTTCGCGAAGAGTTGAACGGGGGTGGCGACCGGCCTTCAACTCCGACTGAAGCTCCACCACGCGAACGGCCCTCCCGCAAGCAGCCGTCGGCCGAGGATAAAGAACCAAACCGCTTCGTGCCGCCGAAAATCGAGTTGCCACCCGGCCTGGACCCGTTGAGTCGAAAGAGACGCCCAAACCGATCCCCGGCCAAAGACGACGAACCGGCGCTGATACCGGCCAACGGCGACCAAGTGACCGCCGGCCAACTCAAGGGCGACAGCGTTGCCGTCGAGATCACCGAGACCGACAACACTCGGGTGCGGCGAATCCGGCTCAACAAGCTACTGACCGGCGGATACAACTCCGACGGAGAGAACGGCGACGAAGGAATTACGGCTGTTATCGAGCCGTGCGACGCGGACGACCAGTTGATCGCCGTCGCCGCGCCCGTCGCGGTGGTGGTGCTTGATCCGGCCATTGAGGGCGAGGCCGCGCGTGTAGCGCGTTGGGATTTCTCCGCCGAGGAGGTCGCCAAAGCTTACCGAAAAACGCCGCTTGGCGAGGGGTTCTGCCTGGAAATGCCCTGGTCGACCGTTCCACCTAGGCACGCCCGGCTAAAGATGTTTGTTCGCTACACGACGTCCGACGGGCGCAACTTGGAAGCCGCCAAACCGATCGACATCGCGTTGGCCGGTCGAGTCGCCCGCGACTGGAAAACGGCCGATCCCCCGACTGAATCTACCTCGCGGCCGCAACCGTCGAAAACATCCTGGCGTACGAAACCACGCGCCGCCGAGCCACCGCCGGCCGAGCAACAACCGATCCGCACGGCGAGCCGGCCGAGCAGTCCGCCAGCGGCCGATCCACCCAACCGCCCCCAACGCCCCGTCTGGTCACCAAATCGGTAAGCCGGATAGCCTGTCATCATCCGGCGGAACCGTGGGCCAAACGACGCCCTTTTCGAGGAGAAAGACGATGCGAGGAAGGATGTTGGCGGTTCTGTTGCTCGGCCTGGCACTGGGTTTTGGCCTGGCATTCGGGCTGGGACAAGCCGTGGTGCCGGCACGGGCCGCTGGGCCGGCTGCCCGAATGCCGCGATACGAGTATCAGGTGGTTCGCTTCGTCCAGGCAGAGCAGAATCACCAGGCCGCCATGCTTAACGAGTTGGGAGCCGCCGGCTGGGAATACGTCGGACTCACCCACGTCAGGACCGAGGCCCCGGCCATCAGCTATGTCGCCTTCCGCCGGCGAACAAGATGAACTGGGGCTTGGGTGCCACTGCCGGCTTGCCCAGCAGTGTTCTTCCGGGCTTCTGCTTCGCACTGCTGGGCAAGCCAGCAGTGGCACCCAACGGTCGCGGCTTTGCAGACGGACATCTAGGCCGCGTTTGTGCGGGCGGACGTCTTGCCGGTGAACGATTGCAGGCGGACGCGGATGCCGTTGGCGGCCTGCTCGGCGAAACGGTCCAGCCCCTCGCGGAGCATGGGCATCGGGTAGTCCAAGGCGCCGCGGGCGCGTCGCGTACACATCGATGTTTCGTCGATATGGGGTGTCTCGCCTTCATCCACTTGCGACTCGGCGACGGGAAACCGGCGGCCACCCAACCCCAAGGCAATGGCCAACTCGCCGGCGAAGCGATACTCACTGGTCCGTTCGGCCCCGGCGATGTGGCAAAGCCCCCGCAATTTTTGACGGTAGGCCAGCAGCAGTATTTCGGCCAGATGGCTGCTGAGGATGGGCGTGGCGTGCCGGTCGGGACTCAGCGCCGGCAGATCGCCTTCGGTCAGTGCCCTCCAAACCCGCTCGGCAAGCCCCAACTCGGCCCCGGCCGGACTCCACCCATAGACGTGCGTTCGCACGATCAGAGCGCCGGCCCCCTCTAACGTCTCCTCTGCCTCCCGTACCGCCAGGGCAAACGGTCGCCGGCCGGTTGCCGGTGCCCGCTCGTTGTGGAACATTCGCGGCCCGGCGAAGACGGCGTCGCTGGAGATGAACGTCAAGAATCCACCGGTCTTATCGGCCGCGGCGGCCAGGGCGGCGCAAGTGCTTGCCTCCCGCCCCGTGTCGGCTAGCTCCGTGTCGGCTAGCTCCGTGTCGGCAAAGTCGCGGGGCGCATCCCAACCGTTTTGCGAAAGGGGCCCACAGTGAACGATCCATTGGGGCGATTCGCGGCGAACCAGCGAAGCCAGCCTGGCGGGCTTGGCCGGGTCGCAGCGGACCGTTCTGCAGAAATCCAACGATGGGCCGCGGCGGACAGAAACGCCAACCACCGAGAAGCGATCAGAAAGACTCAACGCCAGGTTGCTACCCAACATTGAATCGACGCCCGTGATCAAGAGCTTGTCGGGTTTCGACTTCCGTCGCGCGGATTGTGTCATGATACTTGAAAAGGGGTTAGGAGCCAGGGACGAGGGGCCAGGATTTCGATGTCATGGTGCTCTCGGAATCCTCCCCACGATTGTATCCAGGCATTCGGGCCGGGCCAAGGCGAATTCGGTTTTTCGGCGGAAATGGGGCGGCGTTTGGGTAGGCTGCTATCGGTGCTAGCATTATCCAAGAGCCGGTTCGGCTTGACGCTGCAACGGCAGGCGCGTTAGACTGCCAGAGTGTTCCGGTTTTCGAGTGGGCAATGGCCGCAAGGATGATCCCGAGGTGAGTCATGTTGGAGACACTTGCTATTGTTCAGGCCTGCTTCAACTCACCCCGATCGAGGGCCAATGCGTCGCGGCGGTTGGGTGGCAAGTCGGTGCTGGAATGGGTTGTTCGTCGGGTAACCGACTGCCAACAGGTCAGCGGCGCAATAGTAGTAACCAGCGATTCGCCGGAGGACCGCTCTCTGGCCGAGTTGGTTCCCTTGGACGTGCCCGTCCTGGCCGGGCCGGCCGGCGACGCCCTGGAACGTTTTGCCACCGCCTTGGAGGAATATCCGGCCGAGAGCGTGGTTCGCGTGCGTGCCGACTACCCATTTGTCGACCCAACATTAATCGACCGACTGGTGACCACTACTCGGGCGCATCCCGAGTGCGACTACGCAAGCTACTGCTCTCGCGACGGTCGGCCGGCCATACTTTCACCGGTTGGGATGTATGCCGAGTGGTTCCGCGGCGTGGCGTTGCGTCGGGCGGTTCGCAAGGCTCGGACGATTGCCGACCGAGCGGACCCGACACGCTACATCTACTCCCACCCAGAACAGTTCAACCTGCGATTTATTCCCGCCCCACCCCAGATTGATCGAGACGACGTACGTCTGACGGTCGATATTGAAGAAGACTGGGAACATGCAATAACGATTTTCGAGGCCCTGGGCCCCGAAGAATTGGATTGGCAAAGGATTGCCCGATTGCTGGACCATCAACCCGCCATGCGCGAGCGGATGGCAACGCTTAACCGTTCGCACGCGAAAGGCTAGGCTCGGTCCGGCTGGATCGAAAGGATTCGACGACCGAATGGGCGCGACCTCGCTTCGCGGGCCCGTCAAGGGTCTGCTTTTCGACATCTGCGACGTGCTCTACGACGCCACCGTTTGGCGCCGTTGGCTCCTCCAGTTGCTTACGCGGCTGGGACTCCACGCCAACTACCGCTGCTTCTATCGAGTTTGGGACCGCGACTATCTTCCGGACGTTCATCGTGGACGCCGCGAGTTCCGTGAAGCGTTCGAGTCGTTTCTGTCGGCTGTCGGCTTGTCGCGCCCGCAAATCGACGAAGTGGAGGCCGCCTGCCAAGCGCGACGGCGGCAGTTGGAGGCCGAGGCGCGGCCGCTGCCGGGCGTGAGAACCACGATAACGCGGCTACATGCGGCCGGATTGGTGCTCGGCACGTTGAGCGATTCCGAGTATCCCGCCATCGTTCTAAGCCGACAACTCGAACACTTCGGCCTGGGCGGAATGTTTACCGCCGTGCTCTCGTCCTTCGACCTGGGGCAGACCAAGCCCGAGCCGGCCTGCTACCTCCGTGCGATCAGGGCCATGAACCTGTCGGTCGAAGAAACGGCTTTCGTGGGGCATAATGCCGAAGAACTGGCCGGCGCAACGGCCGTGGGCATGCAGACAATCGCTTTCAACTTCGATCCGGAAGCACGGGCCGACGTGCATATCGCCCGCTTTGAAGAACTAATCGAGCTGGCCTGTCCCGGCAGACCCTACGCCGCCGCCGGCTGATCCTTGGCTGTCAGAGGCCGGCGGTTTGTAGCTGGATTCGCAAGAATTCAGCCCGTGAGCGTAAATTCGTCTGAATTCTTGCGAATTCAGCTACCAACGTGTCACCGATCCATTGAGGTTCTGCAAACCCGTTCCCGCGTCCCGAGTTAAAAATGCCGGCGAATTCCTGTTGGTGACCGAAGGGGGTGCCCGTATAATGGGCGGCCCACGGGTTCTCGGCCTTTTACCCCGTGCGCGACCACTGGTCGCGGCTTTGTAGCCGTTTTTCGATTTCCGCCGGTTGGAAAGGAATCCACCGATGATAGCACCGCTGCGCGAGACCGATTACCCGGAAACCCGCACTAGGAAATCCTTGCACGGGGCGCGCCGTATTGTCGCCTCGACTCTGCTGGAACACCGCCAGCCGTCTCCCGGCGAAGCTACCCGGGTTCCCGCCTGGCAGGCTTGGCTGTTCACGGCCTGGGTCGTTGCGGCGGTAGTTGTCTGTTTCGCGACGGTGCTCGGCCTATAGAACCCGCGAGATTACTTCGTGTTTGCTCAACTCGTTTCGCTGCTGACCGTTACGACAATTGCCCTGGCTGCCTTTGGGCTGGGGCGACCGGTTATCCGCGCGTTGCGTATTACTGAACGGGATCGACTGGCGACCGGTGTTTGGAGCATCGCGCTGGGACTCGTCCTGGCCGGACTGTTGTTGGCCACGCTGGGGCTGTTCGGCTTGCTCTATGCGCCGGCTATCGGAGTGCTGACCCTTGCGGCCTGCTTTTGGGCGATCGGTGAGTTGGGCCGAAGCCATATCCGCCGATACGAAGAAGACTTCCTGCCCGACGACCGATCCGAACAGTCCGACGAGACGCCCTCAGCGCCTTGGTCGCCTCCGGCGCCTTGGCTGTTTCGGGGGCTGCTGCTTCTTGCCGGGCTGGCGTGCCTGGGATCGCTTCTGTGCGCGCTGGTTCCCCCCAGCACGGCCGCCACGCTCGACTATCATCTGGAACTTCCCAAAACGTTCCTGGCAGAACACGCCCTCTTCAACATACCGCACGAAGCCCGATCGACCGGGCCCCTGTTGGCCGAGATGTGGTTTCTTTGGGCCCTGGCCTTGGACGGCGGTGTTGCCGCCACGTTGGTGCACTGGGGACTGGGTATACTGCTGGGACTGGCCACCGTGTTGCTGGCAACGCCCATCGTCGGTCGACCCTGGGCCTGGATGGCCGGCTGCGTGGTACTGCTCGTGCCCGGCATCAGCGGACAGATGGCCGCCGCGCAGAACGACGTTGCCCTGGCCCTGATGACCACGCTCGCCTTGGGTGCCTGGTGGCGAGTGGTGGTCGGCGACGAGAGCCGTCGCTGGCTGCTGCCGGCCGGCATGGCTGCCGGCGGCGCGCTTGCCGTGGAGCACACCGCGATTATCTTCGCCGCCGCCGCGACCGTTGCCTCGCTTTGGATCCTCTTCCGCCAGGTGCCCCGGCGCCGCGCGTTGATCGAAGGCGCCGTCGTGGTGAGCCTGTTGTCGCTGGCGATTGGCGGTCCGTGGTATGTTCGGGCCGCCTACCATCAGGGCGATGCGGTTTATCCCTTCTTCACCCGAATGCAGCAAATCTACACGGCAACCGGAGACACGGCTTTCCCGGCGGAAAACGACCGGCCGTTGGGGCGAAGCCTGCCGCAACTGGCCGCGGCTCCCTGGCATGTCACAATGCATCCGGAACGCTTCGGTGGTCGGAAATATCAACTCGGCGCATTGCTCCTGGCCGCCCTGCCCGGCATGATTCTCACCCGACGGCTTCGAGGCCTGGGCATCTTGCTCGGCATGGCGCTAGCCTATGGAACCCTCTGGTATTTGCTGCGACAGGACCTTCGGCTCCTGTTTCCCATGGTGCCCCTGTTAGCCGTGGCGGTGGCCTGGGTATGGATCGAAATGCGCCGCTTTCCCAGCGGAGCCCGGCTGATGGCCGGCACGGTGCAGGCGACCGCGCTGGTGGCCTGTGCCTTTGTGCCACTCGGCGATTGTCGCGATCAATTGGCTGTGGCGGTCGGGCTGGAGAGCCGCTACGAATACCTGTCGCGCGTGGAGCCGACCTACAGGAGCGCCGCGGTGGTGAACGAGTTGCCGAACCCCGACACCCACATTCTCAGCCAGGACGCGCGGACTTTCTACTTCGACCGCCCCGTTACGACCGAGGCTGTCTACCGGCAAAGCTCGCCCGATTACGACCGGATCCGCTCGGCGGCCGCGTTAAGTCGGCGTTTGCGTCGCGAGGGTTTCACGCACCTGCTCCTGGCGGAAGACGTCGACTCGCCGACGGATAAGCGCGGCACGGTGCTGAACCGGCTTGCCGACGCCGAATCGCTCCACGGCGGGCAATCGCTAAGGGAGTTGGCTCAGTATCAGGTCCACGACAGCCACGGCCCCACTCGCCGATACCGCCTGGTAATGCTCTACTGAAGCGGCGGTCGCGCGCCGCATGGCCTTCCCCAGGGATCGTGGACGCCCGGAAAGGGGTCAGGCGGCTTGCTCGAAGTCGGCGGGGCTCAGGTAGCCCAGCGTTGAGTGACGCTGCGGCCAGGGCAACCGCCACGGCAGTCAGGAGTCTGCGGATCGGACTCAAGGATGTTCTCATTCTCTTTCTGGCGAATCGTCTCGTTCACTCCAGATACGGTTTTAGCTGGACGAAGTTGATGATGAGCTGTTCGCCGGGGACGGCCTTCTCATCGTTGAAGGCGATTAGTTGAGTCGGCGACGTGGCGCGGAAGATGATGCGGTTGAGGTTGATCTTGGCGACATTGTTATTGTGTTTGTAGCGGCCCGTGTTGCGCCGGTCGATATGGACAAAGCCCTTGCCGTCGAGCACCTCGGCGCCTTGCAGTTCCGCGCGGATGCCGTATCGGCGTGGGTTATACTTCTTGCCCGTGACGTCCTTGAGATCGGCAGTGACGAACTGCAAGCAGTAGGCCTTCCCCACTTCCAGACCCTCTACGGTCTGACTGATGCGGTTGGGCTTGCCCGCGCTGCGGGTCATGACGCAAACCGTGTCGCCCGCGTTGCCGGCCCCCCAGCGGCCTTGACTGTTCTTTCCATATCCGGCGATTGTGTCCGTGCGTATCGAGCCTTCGGTGGCCGGCGATACCGTCCAGCCGTTCACGCCGTCCGCAAAATCACCGTTGGTCAGAAAGCCGGGCTTGTACCGGAACCCATAGCGCTTGGAAAGCATCTCCCTGCTGCCTTCGACCGCATAGTGACGCATGAGCTTGAAGGACCAGCGTGCCAGTTCCTCGTCGCCGTAGTACGTTCCCCAGTAGCCCGTGGTAGCCAGACCCTTGAAGTCCGGGCTGTTGGCGATCAGGTTGACCTGCATGTCCAGGAAGTACTTGAAGTCAACGGCCGGGTTGTGCTCCAGAGAGATGATGGGAATCTGATTGAAATTGCCGAAGATGATCCCGGTCCCAGCGGCGGCGTTGGGAAAGAAGGCGTTGAAGCGGCGCATCGTCTCGCCGATCTTGTCGTCGAGATAGGCGGCGGCCGCTTTCTCGTCGGCCTGCGGATGACAATACGCCTCGAACAGCAGGCGGCCGCGACCTCTGGAGACATTCAGGCAGGCCGACATGAAGTCGGTGTGCAGCGAGGAGATACTGGGCTTGCCGACGATCCATGTGTAGACCAGACGGTTCTCGGGGTTGCGCAACAGCCAGAGGGCCTTGCTGTAGTTGCCGATCGTGGTTCGACCGAAGAACAGCTCGTCGCTGGTCAATCCGTCGTATTGCGGTTTGGTCATGCCGGCGTGCTTTTCCATGCTGTCACGCAATGCTGTGGGATCGCCCACCGGGCCGACGCCGAAGTTGGCCAGCCATTTGAGGCCCCGAGCTTTCGCCTCGCCCAGGGCTTCGCCCGGCAGAGCACCCCCGTTGAGCGTGGTCACGGCATACAGGATGTGCTTCTTCATGAAGTCCCAGCCGTAACTGCCGTTTTCACGGACGAAGGAGTTCACGCAGGGGGGATAATCGAAGATCTCGGGGATGGATCGAACGATCAGCCGCGCGTCGGCTTTGTTGCCGCTGACGGTGATGCGGTGTTCGCCCATGGGCAGTTCGCGAAAGGCTTCCAGGTGATCGGTTCCGGCGGTGATCACCGTGTCGCGGTTGTCGATCTTGATGTTCAGGCCCGGTGGCGGCGCGCCGGTGGTGAAGGCCACGAAAACCCAGCCGTCGCGCGGATTGACGAAGTTGAATGTCCGTGGGGCCGGGGTAGCGCCAGTCCGATTCCTCTTGAAGTGGTTTCTTCGCCGCCATAGTGAACCCCCGATTCGGCATGTCAGTCCCGACACGCCATGAGAAGCGTGGCAGGGTGAGCAGGCAACATTCAGTCCCAAAAATATACCTCATCTAGCAGGGGTATCAACATGAGTTGGCAGGTGACAAAAGAAGACGCGTTATGCCGGGAAGCAGGCCCGACCCGACCGTCGTGGGGTCTAGTCGGTTTCTGCCCTGAAAGGGCAGAGGGGCAGAACTATTTACGCTTGACGCGTCAGAAGTATTTACACCCGAGCCGACCGTTTCTTTAACCCGTGTTGTGTTTTGTGTCTGTCCGGACGGACTTTCAAAATCCCGTGTGGTTTGGTTCCATCGGCCAGGCTCTCTGTAGGCTACGGGCGGTTCTTTCTTTGGGACTCCGGGCGTGACAGCTTGCGGGGGACTCAATAAGAAAAGCCCACCGGAAAACCGATGGGGCTTTGTGATTTCAGAATCGCGGGACCGAGAAGCTACCTCCGCCGTCTTCGAGAACAGGCGAAAAGACTGGCGGCACCCAGCAAGAGCAGGATGATGGTGGAGGGTTCTTCGAGGAGTTAGGCAAGATCAGCCTGATCGATGTCGTCCTTCCCACCCGGCAAAAGAAAGTCGCAATCCGTCGCCGCTGCGTCTCCCGCCCAACCGATCACCAAGCCATCCTGCTGGACCGCCTCGGGCTCCGCTTACCGCGTCAACTAAAAGTTACAAACCAAATGGTAGTGGAAAAATTCCAGCCTCCAACCCACGAAACACGGGGTTTCGTGGACACAAGTGTGGAACTCGGGTTAACAGTGCGGGCCATTGGGTGATCGTTGACGATCCCGGGCCGGTATCAATGAGATCGGTTCCTTCCGGGCACCGGGCTCAGCGTGATTGTTGTGGGCCGTAAGCCTTGGAGGTGCTGACAAAAATCGTCCGTAACTCGACGTGGTGGCGATCCAGGAGGTCCGCGCGAAGGATCAGACTGTGGTGCCGCGGTTCGTGGAGATGATTAACGCCGATGGATCGAAGTACGATTCCATCATCGGCCCCAGGCTGGGACGCACCAACAGCAAGGAACAATACGCCGTCCTCTTCAACACCGCCCGGATCGAAGTGGATCGTGCCTCAGCCTACACGGTGGATGATCCCCAGGACTTGCTGCACCGGGAACCGATGGTTGCCCGGTTCCGTGTTCGGGGACTGCCGCCCGAGCAGGCATTCAGATTCAGCCTGGTTGACATCCACACCGATCCCGACGAAACAGACACCGAACTGGACGCCCTGGCCGCTGTGTTTGTTGGCGTCCAGCAGAATGGCAGCGGAGAGGATGACGTGATCCTCTTGGGCGACCTGAATGTGGACGAGTACCATTTTGGTCGCCTCGGCCAGCTTCCCAACATCGCCCACGCGGTCACGGGCGTGATGACCAACACCCGCCGCAATAAGATGTACGACAACATCGTCTTCGACCGCACGGGGACGGTTGAGTTCACGGGACGTTGGGGCGTGCTGGACCTGATGAACGAGTTCGGCTTGACACAAGAGGCGGCCCTGGAGGTCTCCGATCACTTCCCGGTGTGGGCTGAGTTCAGTGCCGTCGAGGGCGGGGTAGCGCCGATTGTGGCTGCGAAGCCGCAACCGAGCG
>CAZDHN010000066.1:0-15013 GCA_964505115.1 uncultured Planctomycetaceae bacterium | reverse complement strand
GGAAGCGTTCCTCGCTCTCGCGCAGCCACCGCTCGCGTTTCTTGCGCTCGGTGATGTTGCGGACGTTGCATTGAATCTCGCGCAGCTGGCCGTCCAGACCGTAGAGCAGCCGGCCGGCCGCTTCCACCCAAACGTATCCGCCGTCCTTGCGCTTCATGCGGTGCTGCACGCGGTAGTCTTCATCATGCCTTTTGGCCGAGTCGTTAATGACGGCCAGGGTCGCCCGCAGGTCGTCGGGATGCACATGATCGGCCACGCGCGTATGGACCAACTCCTCGGGCGTGTACCCCAGCAGGGCCCGGCAGGAGGGACTGACATATGTGACGGTGCCGTCCGGCAGATGCACGCAGACCACGTCCTCCATGGTCTCCAGGAGCAGCTTGAACTGCTCCTCCCGCTCACGCGGCGTCTCCTCGGCCATCCGCCGCTTCCGACTCTCGCTCGCGTCGCTCATGATACGTCTGCTCTCTTGTCGAAGGCGGAGGCGACCACGCCGGGCGGAAGCGATCCAGAACCTCCGATCAGCAGGTGCTTTCGCCGGGGCGGATTACGTCATTTTGCGCAGTATACACCATCTGCAACAATCCGCGACAGCCTCCCCAGCCGACATTCGACCGTTCCGGCCGGCTCTTCCGGAGCCGAGGGATTCCCGGCCGGAGTCTTTCCGACAGCCCCTTCGATTTGCTATACTGGTCGGCGTCCCGATGAAACATGCCACCCACAACTGAAGGAGGATCAAACCATGCGATGGCAACGATTGTTGGTCGGACTAATCGTTTTCGCCTACTTGTCGACTGGTATTCTTGCGGCTGAGGCGCCAACCGCGAAAGGGCCGACCTGGAAAGTCGGGCTGCGGCGTTTGAAAATCACGCCCACCACGCCGCTTTGGATGTCGGGCTACGGCGGTCGCGATCATCCGGCCGAGGGCACGCTGCACGATATTTGGGTCAAGATACTTGTTCTGGAAGACGCTCGGGGCCGTCGCGGCGTGGTCATAACCAGCGACGTCTGCGGCTGGTCTAAGGTTTCCTACGACACACTTTGCACCGAACTCCAGAAGCGATGCGCGCTAACTCGCTCCCAGGTGATGCTAACCTACTCGCATACCCACACCGGCCCCGCCTTGCGCGAGTGCCTGCGGGATTACTTCCCGATGGACGACAAGCAGCGGGCGCTGAACGATGCCTACACGGTCGAGTTGGAGAAACGGATCGTGGCGGCGGCGGCCGCCGCCCTGGCCCGGATGGAGCCGGCCACGCTTTGGGCCAGCGAAGGATCGGCCGGCTTCGCCGTCAACCGCCGCGACAACAAGGAGAGCGAGGTGCCGGAACTGCTCAAGCAGGGCACGCCGCTCAAAGGTCCGGTCGATCACGACATCCCCACGCTGGTCGTCCGCTCGCCCGGCGGCGACTTGAAGGCCGTGGTCTTTGGCTATGCCTGTCACACGACGACGCTGGGCATTTACCAATGGTCGGGCGATTTCGCCGGCTTCGCCCAGATCGACCTCGAAAAGAACCATCCGGACTGCCAAGCCATGTACTACATGGGATGCGGCGCCGATCAGAACCCATTGCCACGACGCACCGTCGAGCTATGCCGCAAGTACGGCAAGATGCTCTCGACCGGCGTCGAGGAGGCACTTCGCAAGCCCATGCGACCCGTCCGGCCGGAGCTGCGCACCGCCTTCGAGTTCGTCGACCTGCCTTACGAAAAGACGATGACCCGAGCCGAACTGGAAACCCGGGTGAGCAAGGGCGGCCTCTACGGACGCTGGGCCAAGCGGATGCTCGGCCAGTTGGATTCCGGCAAGACATTCGAGAAGTCGTTCCCCTACGCGGTCCAAGTGTGGCGACTGGGTGCCGATCAGTTGTGGATCAGCCTGGGTGGCGAAGTGGTGGTTGACTACTCGCTCAAGTTCAAGCAACAATACGGACCGACCACCTGGACCCACGGCTTCTGCCACGACCTGACGGCCTATATGCCCTCGCGTCGGGTTTGGGACGAAGGCGGCTACGAAGGCGGCTATCTGGGCGAATACGGCCTGCCCGCCATGCGCTGGGCACCCGACGTCGAAGACCGAATAACAGCGGCCGTCGATAGGTTGGTCAAAAAAGTGAAGTGACAGTCCATGTTGGCCCCGCCGCCTGTTAGCCCCGTCGCCCGCGACGGGTATAGTAGTGCAACTTCCGGTCGCGGGCGACCGGGCTAACTGTTAAACAAGAAGCTTTTCCACCAGGCGTAGCCACTTTGTCCGAGTTCGATCCTTATGCCATGACCGTCACCGAGCGTGACGTTGCTCTGTTCGCCCGCGAGCTACGGTCGTTCATCCCGCCCAAGGCGTTCGACGCTCACGCCCACCTATACGATCCGGCCATGGCGGGCGGCGCGGGGGCGAAGTTTACCTGCGAAACCCAGCCGGCCATGACACGAGCCTGCTACGACGATCTGCTCGGCCGTTGGATGGGTGATAGCCGGCCGGTGGCGGGACTCTTTACTGGATTCCCGCACGCCGACGCCGACAACGCCGGACAAAACCGCTGGCTGGCCGACCAGATACATCCCGACGCCGTCAGCCGGGCGCTTATGCTCGTCTCACCGGCCGACGACCCGGCCACCGTCGAGGCGATGCTCGACGATTCCGTCTGGGCCGGCTTCAAGGTCTACCACTGCTACGCCGATTGCCACGACACTTTCAACGCCGATTGCCAGCAGTTCATGCCCGAATGGATCTGGGAACTGGCCGACGGGCGCGACCTGGCGATCCTGCTGCACATCGTCAAGCCCGACGCACTGGGTAACCCGAGCAACCAGCGGTACATCCGCGAGCACTGCGTGCGATACCCCGGCGCGAAGCTCATACTGGCCCACGCCGCCCGCGGTTTTTGCGGCTATGTCGCCGCCGAGGCGATCGCGTCGCTACGTGGTCTGGATAACGTCTTCTTCGATAGCTCGGGCATCTGCGAGTCGGCGGCGTCGGAGGCCGTGCTGAGAACGTTCGGGCCGACGCGACTGTTCTTTGGGCTCGATATGCCGATCGCCATGATCCGCGGCAAGGCCGTCACCATCGCCGACGGCTTCCTCTGGACGGACGAGGCCGATATCGACTGGTCGAACTGGCGGCACGGCCAGCCCACGCTCGCTGGAATCGAAAGCCTGTTGGCGCTAAAACAGGCCTGCCGGGCAACGTACATGGTCGACCGTGACGTCGAGCGGATATTCTGCCATTCCGCTCGGGCCGTGCTCGGCCTCGAGTCGCCCCTGGCCATGCCCGACGTTCAGGAGCAATACCGCCAGGCGAAGGCGATGATTCCCGGCGGCACGCAACTGCTCTCCAAGCGGCCGGAGATGTTCGCGCCCGACCACTGGCCCGCCTATTACGAAGAAGCACGCGGCTGCGAGGTGATCGACACGCAGGGGCGGAAGTTTATCGATATGTCTTCCGGCGGCATCCTCGCCTGCATTCTCGGCTACGCCGACCCGGACGTGAACGCGGCCGTGATGCGGCGCGTCCAATTCGGCTCGATGGCCACGCAGCAGACGTTCGACGAGGTCGAACTTGCCAAGCTGCTGATCGAAATCCACCCCTGGGCCGAGATGGCGCGGTTCGCGCGCACGGGCGGCGGGTCGATGGCGGTGGCGGTGCGAATCGCGCGAGCGGCGACCGGCCGCGAGAAGGTCGCCATCTGCGGATACCACGGCTGGCACGACTGGTATCTGGCGGCCAATCTGGCAAGCGAGGACGCCGACGGCAAGACACTCGACGGCCACCTGTTGCCCGGCCTACAGCCGGCAGGCGTACCCGCTTCACTCAAGGGCACGGCCCTGGCGTTTACCTACAACCGCTTGGACGAACTCGAGCGCGTCATCGCCGCGGCCGGCGGCGACCTTGCGGCCGTCGTCATGGAAACCACCCGCGGCATCGACCCCGAGCCGGGTTTTCTAGAAGGAGTGCGCCAGCGTTGCGATCGGATTGGCGCGAAGCTGATCTTCGACGAGATTTCCATCGGCTGGCGGCTCTGCCTCGGCGGGGCGCACCTGAAACTGGGCGTCGCGCCCGACATGGCCGTCTTCGCCAAAACCATCTCCAACGGCTACCCGATGGGCGCGGTAATCGGCAATGCCCACACGATGCAGGCCGCCCAGGAGTCGTTCATCTCCAGCGCCTACTGGACGGAAGGCGTCGGCCCGGCGGCGGCGCTGGCGGCGGTCAGGAAGATGATGCGTATCGACGTGCCCGCTCACCTCGAGCGGATCGGCACGCGGGTCATGGCCGGCTGGCGGGAGTCGGCCGACCGGCACGGGCTGCCGATCACCATTGGCGGCCGGCCGCAGAACTGCAACTACAAGTTCGAGACACCCAACTCGAACGCGCTGGTCACGCTTGCCACGGTCCGCATGCTCGATCGCGGGTTCCTCTCGACCGGCTACTTCAACGGCACGCTCGCCCACGAAGACCGGCACATCGAGGCCTACCTGGCGGCCCTGGACGAAGCCTTCGCCGAACTCAAGGTCGCGCTCGACGCCGGCGACGCCGAGTCCCGAATCGGCGGGCCGGTCAAGCACGCGCATTTCGCCAGGCTGGTGAGCTAAGGGTCTGTCGCGTCCTGGTTGCTGGGTGCCACTGGCGTCTCGCCAGTGCTTATTAGCCCGGAGCTTGTTCGTTAGTGTTCCAGAACCCGCCGCGCGTCTACCGACTTATGGCCGCACAAGCGGGAATCCGCACTTACGCCCGGCGATCTCCTGGAACATCAACGAGCAAGCCCCGTTTTGCATTGCGGTACGGGGTACGGGTGGCCTCTCGAAAATTCGAGAGGCGTTATTATCCGGTTTTTGTTCCTTGGTTGGCGTACGCAAATGGGCCACGAAAGGGGACAGGTCCATGTTTTCGGCCAACGTCTCACGTAAAAAAACGTCTATTGGCCGAAAAATGGACCAGTCCCCAAATGGTTGTCAACGACATCAAAAATCTAGCATCTTGACCAGGCTGCATAATCGGTATATTCTGTAGTGTTGTTCGGTTACACGGAGCGGGGATCTACCGGGTAGCACCCCACAAGGTAGCCGATTCAGGGCGGGAGACTCTGCCCGCACATCCCGGGACCCACGATTCCCGGTCGCTCGTGCCCGATTACATTGTTTTTCCTACCCTGCCTGAGAAAATCCAAACCCTTCGTCACCAGTTGGCCTCCACCTACCCAGGCCCCGGAATTCCCTGTTTTGAGGGAATCGGCCTGTCCCGAGATGCCATAACCGCGAAGTGCATCGACATCCCAACAGCCGCCCCACCGTCCTGCCCCCCATGGGAGCGGCGCAACCAGATCATTGACCATGCGGGCATCCAGAAGCTCCTCGTTCTGAACCGCAACCTATATATATGGGTGGAGACGGTGCGTCCGCATCGAACCCGTATTTCCCGATTTACGACCTGCCCATCGGCCTTGTTTTACCAGGAATTGAAGCATGAGCATCGAGAACCTCGACAAGATTTTCCATCCCCGCCGCATTGCCGTGATTGGCGCGAGTGATACGCCGGGCAGCGTGGGCTACACCATGCTTCAGAACCTGATCGGCACGGGATTCCGTGGTGTTGTTTACCCGGTCAATCCCAAGCACGAGTCGGTCCAAGGCATTCAGGCTTACAAGGACGTTGCCAGTTTGCCGCATGCACCGGATCTGGGGGTCATCTGCACGCGAGCCGCGAGCGTGCCGGAAATCGTCAAGACTTTGGGCGAGGTGGGCACTCGCGGCGTTGTGATCATCTCGGCCGGGTTCCGAGAAATCGGCCAGGAGGGCAGGGATCTGGAACAGCAGATCATCAACGAGCAGCGGAAGTTCGAGGGCATGAGGATCATCGGCCCCAACTGCCTGGGAATTATCGTTCCTGAAATCTCCTTGAACGCCAGCTTCGCCGCGACCACCCCCAAGCCGGGACACATCGGCTTCATTTCACAGTCCGGCGCCCTATGCACGTCGGTGTTGGATTGGGCCATGGAAGAGCAGATTGGCTTCTCCTACTTCATCTCGGTCGGCAACATGCTGGACGTGACCATGGGCGACTTGATCGACTACCTGGGTTCGGCCACGAATACCCAATCGATCATTTTGTACGTCGAGTCTCTTAGTGATTCCCGCCAGTTCATGTCGGCTGCCCGAGCATTTGCCCGTACCAAGCCGATCGTGGCCTACAAAGCGGGCCAGTTCGCCGCGTCGGCCGAAGCGGCCGCGTCGCACACGGGGGCTCTGGCCGGCGTGGACGCCGTGTACGAGGCGGCCTTTCAGCGGTCCGGAATCGTGCGGATTGCCGAGTGCGACGACATGTTCGACTGTGCCGAGCTGTTGGCGCAGCACGAACTCCCTGACGGCGATCGGCTGGCAATCATCACCAACGCGGGCGGCCCTGGTGTAATGACCACGGATGCCTTGCTGACCTGCGACGGAAAACTGGCATCGCTTTCGGAAGAGACCATCGGCAGGCTCGACAAAGTGCTTCCCCCGTTCTGGTCGCACGGCAACCCGGTGGATGTGTTGGGAGATGCGCCGCCGGAGCGATTTGCCGACGCCATGAAGGAGGTGGTCCTTGATGATGGAGTGGACGCGCTTCTGGTAATTCTGACACCGCAGGCGATGACCGACGCGACCGCCACCGCCCGCGCCGTCGCGGAAGTGGCCGCCACGACCAGCAAGCCGGTACTGACGGCTTGGATGGGAGGCGTGATGGTTCGCGAGGGAATGCAACTTCTCGGCACGGCGGGTATTCCCAGCTACACGACACCCGAGAAGGCGGTCCGCGCTTTCATGCACCTGGTGTCACACGCCCGCAATCTGGAGGTTCTTCACGAGACTCCGCGTGACATTCCCCTGGAGTTCGGCTTGGACCGGAAACGATTGCGAAGTGTGTTCGATACGATTCTGGCGGACGGCGCCGAGATCCTTTCGGAGAATGCCTCGAAAGCGTTTCTGGAGGCGTACGAGATCCCCGTCACCAAACCGGTGTTGGCCCGCTCGGCCGACGAGGCAGTGCAAGTGGCCCACCAGTGCGGCCATCCGGTCGTACTGAAGATCCACTCGCCGCAGATCACGCACAAAACCGACGTTGACGGCGTGGCGTTGAACCTCAGTACCGATCAGGAGGTCATCGATGCCTACCAGAAGATGGTGAAGACCGCCAAAGAGAGGTGTCCCGAGGCGGAGATCCTCGGAGTGACCGTCCAGGAGATGGTTTCCGATCCCAACGGTTTCGAGTTGATTGTCGGCTCCAAGAAGGATCCGGTCTTCGGCGCGGTGATCATGGTCGGGACGGGTGGAACGGCCGCGGAGGTCTTCCGCGATCGCGCGCTGGCCTTGCCGCCGCTGAACGAGTCGCTGGCTCGCCGGATGCTTAAGTCGCTCAAATCGTGGCCCCTGTTGCAGGGCTATCGTGGCAAGCCGGCCGCCTGCATCGACCGCCTGATCGAGATCCTGATTCGCTTCTCCTACTTGGTGGCCGACTATCCGGAAATCAAGGAACTCGACGTCAATCCGTTGCTGGTAACGCCTGAAGACGTGGTGGCCTTGGACGCTCGGATAATCATCGATCGCGAGCAGACGGTTGGCTCGATTCGCCCCTTCTCTCACTTGGCCATCCGTCCGTATCCCGAGGAGTTTGTCACTACGCGGGAAATAAAAGACGGCACGCCGGTCATCCTGCGGCCGATCAAGCCGGAAGACGAGCCGATGTGGCACGAGTTGCTGGCCACTTGCTCCGACGAGACGCTGCAAGCCCGCTCGGCGAACTTGAGCGTCCAGGTTACTCACGAAGTAGCTACGCGCTATTGTTTCATCGACTACGACCGCGAGATGGCCATCGTTGCCGAAATCGAGCAAGACGGCCAACGCCAACTAATCGGCGTGGGCCGCCTGGTGGCCGACTTCGAACATGAGTTGGCCCGATACACCGTGTTGGTGGTCGACAATTGGCACGGCTGCGGCTTGGGAGGCATTCTGACCGACTATTGCCTCGAAGTGGCCAGTCGGTGGGGCGTAAAGGAGGTTGTGGCCGAGACCGTCAAGACAAATGAACGAGTGCTGGCGACTCTGTCCAACCGCGGGTTCAAAGTGACCGAGCAACACGACGAGAACGTGCGGCTGGTTTGCACGGACCTTGCGCGGCAGACTCCCACTCCCCCAACGCCACGGGGCGCCGAGCTCGAGCCGGCCCTGCCGGACTCCGCGCCGCCGGAAGATGACGCCCCGCCCGAAGAAGAAGCAGATGTGGGGCAAGAGTCGCACTGAGTGGCGTTGTCAAATTACGCTGGGAGTGGCACCCAAATTGCCAGCCTTGGTTTTCTCTCGGGCCCTCAGCCCGTTGCCTCCACCAGGAGTTCCTCGGTGGCGGCCGATTGGCCGGCGGCGTCGACGGTGACGAGCTTGTACTTGTGAGAAATTGCCTAGAGCAACGAATAGCCAAATCGCCTGGGTATAACCACGCTAGTCGACCAATTTGAAGTGGAACACGTTGCTCTGGCCCGGCTTCACTTCGGCAATCAGGCCCGAGGTGTCTGGATCGCCATAGCGGGCCGGGATCAAGGGGATACGGTCGGACATTGGGTCGTCGGGATCAGCCGGCTTGTCAGACTGGATTAACACGCGGTGATGACCCGGCAAAGCACCGTCGTTTGACTTGTAGGAGGTCAGCGAGAACTTGCCGTTTTCGAGATCTCCGAAAGCGGGTCGCCCTTCGTCGGGAAGAAAACCTACCCGGCCCTCTCTGAGCGGCTGGCCTTGGTATGTGACAGTTCCCGAAACGGTGGTCAGATCGTTTCCGCCACAACCGACCGGCAGCAGGATGGCAATCACAATGATCGCCAAGTGGGTTCTCGACAGGACAGCAGTGTTCATAACTGGACCAGATTCTCTATCAGGGGAGTGTTGCCACTTCGCCACCCGCGCGCGAGGAGAGGTCCTGGTACGTCGCGTGGTCCATCGACTCGCTCAAGAAGTGGACGGAACCGTCGCCGATCAGGAAGTGTGCCCCGCCCGGATGAAAGCTGCGAAACGTGATCGAGTCGTTATTCGAAGTCGTGCAAGGTTGCAGTGGGGCTGTTCCGGCGATATAGTCGCGGTTGCGGTGGTTGATGGGCCAGGCGGTCGTGGCAAAGCTGTTCACGCCCCAGGACTGCCAATACGACCAGGAGGGAATGAGTTCGCCGACCGCAATTGTGTTGGACAACCCGTCGCGGATGTCACGGAACGAACAACTCCAACCATACCGCGACCCAACCCCTCGGATGTTGCTGCTGGTGTAGCCGCTGCGGCCATAGGGCCGATAGGGAGGATTCGGGGCGCCGGTGCTGCCCGTGCCGTTCACATGGTCGCCGACGGAGATGCCGTAGTTCGTCAACCCGATGGGCGGGGTAAAAGCGCAACCGGGGTTATTGTACCTGGGTAGCGGCTGGCGTGAATATGGATCGGTCGGGCAGAGCGCCGTGGTCACGTTTTCCTGGATTAACGTCAGGTTGACGCCCATGTCTCCCGGGATCAGCATATCCATTTGGTCGTAGAGGCTTTGCTGCTCGATGTATGGCAACAAGGCCACAATCCAATTGCGCTCGCCCACGGACCCATTGGAAAAGGTTCCCGCTCCGGAGCAAAGCGGCAGTTGGTGATTCGTATCGTGATAGTTATGTATTGCGAGTCCGAATTGCTTCAGATTGTTGCTGCATTGCATCCGCCGGGCGGCCTCTCGCGCCGCCTGCACCGCCGGTAGGAGCAGCGCGATTAAGATGCCGATGATGGTGATTACCACCAAGAGTTCGACCAGGGTAAAAGCCCTCGGGAATGATCGACGAAAGAAACCAATCGGTTTGTGTGGTGTCATCGATACTGCTCCCTTGAAAAACTGCCTAGAGCAACGAATAACCGAATCGCCTGGAGACGATTAGGACCTGTTCCACCACTAGCTTGCCCACCCGCTCGAAATCTTCCAGTCGCAGGCGGGACGAAGGTCCGGTCACCCAAATCGAGGCCAGCGGCCGGCCGCGATGGTTAAACACCGCCGCGCCGACGCAGTGCAGGCTGTCGAGCTCCTCGCCACGGTCGGCAGCGGCGCCACTTGGACACCACTGGTGCCGACCAGTGCGGTCTCGGAAGAGGGCAAGACGCTCTCGATCACCGATAACGATATCCTCTTCCTCTACACTCCGGCCACACCCAATGTCCCGAATTTCGACAAGTATACCGTCACCACCGCTCCCGCGGATCCGGCGGCCTTGCCGAGAATCACCGGCTTTCGGCTACAGACGCTGACCGATAGCAGTCTGCCTGTCAACGGGCCGGGGTTGTCCGGCGGCGGGAATTTCGTCCTCTCCGATTTTCA
Organism: uncultured Planctomycetaceae bacterium; assembly: GCA_964505115.1. Taxonomy (GTDB): domain Bacteria; phylum Planctomycetota; class Planctomycetia; order Pirellulales; family Thermoguttaceae; genus CAZDHN01. Next base: position 4,659 of record CAZDHN010000066.1, on the reverse strand, counting down.
CATCACGGCCGACGAGGCCCGAGTGGAGGGCGACGCCACGTTCATCCGTAGCGACGAACCCACCGCCAACAAGAATGACTACGATGGCGGTTTGATAGTCGGCGCCGATTCGGGTGGTCTCGAGTGCAGGGCACTGCTGAGCTTCGACATGTCGACGATTCCCGACGATGCTCTGTTCTCCGACGTCAGGCTCGACATGTTCATCAGCGGGCTTGATGGAACCACAAACACCAATCGGGACGCCACCTGGGAACTCCGGGCGCTGACCAGCTACCCATTTGTCGAGGACGAAGCGACGTGGAACGATCGCGACAGCAGCAACCCCTGGACGGATGCCGGCGGCGATTTTTCGGCCCTGGCGGGCGACCTGCTGGCCAGCATGACGGTCAACAGCGGCGACGGGTCGATATAGGAATTGGCGACATGCTCAGTCTCCATGAGACGGCCGGCGGCGGCCTGGAGAGTCTCGTACGGTCGGCCATTGCCAACAACGAGATGTTGCACCTGATCCTGCTTGGTCCGGAAAGCGGTGACCCGGGCTGGCGCAACATTCTCTTCTTCCATTCCGACGACACGGGCTTCGCTACCGGCGAAGGACCAAGATTAACCCTCTACATCCCCGAGCCATCGACCGTGCTGCTGCTTGCCTTTGGGGCATTGGGCCTCGTGGCATTCCGACGGCGCAAGTTTCGCAATTGCAGGCCCAACGGGCCGCGCTGTCATAGCCCAGGGCGCAGCCCTGGGTAGGTTGGCCGTCACCGCGCTGCCAAGCCCCAACGGGGCGCGCTAACCGCCTTAGCGCGGCCCGTTGGGCCTTCCGGATTGGTCGTTTCGCGGCAGCCCCAGGGCTTCGCCCTGGGCTATGACAGCGCGGCCCGTTGGGCCTGTTTTCACTGCGCGACCCGTAACAAGAAGGACCACCAAATGAAACTCACCCGACGTACCGCAGCGAAAACCATTCTGGCAACGGCGACCTGTGCCTTTGGACTGCCAAGCCTGGCTTCGGCTGCCGGGGCCGAAGCCGCTCCCGTGGAGAAGCTTCGCGCTGATGTGTGCGTGATCGGCGGCGGTAGCGGTGGGATCGGGGCGGCGCTGGCGGCGGCCCGGGCGGGAGCACGAGTGATACTTGTCGAGCAGCAAGCTCAACTTGGAGGCACCAGTACACTTGCTTATGTCAATAGCTGGGAGCCTGGGCCCGGCTGTGCGTTCGCTCACGAAATATACGATCGCCTTCAGAAACTTCCCGAAGCGGTAAGCAAGAAACCCTACGAGAAAACAACGAGACGTGCCGGACTGCCTCGCAATCAATGGGGATCAGTGCAATTCGAGATCGGCCCGTTTTGCCAAGTAGTCACCGACATGCTGAACGAAACGGGCAACTGCAAGATACTGCTTAATACCAGATTCACCAAGAGTACGGCCGACGGCAATCGAGTTGTATGCATTGAAGCTGAATCAAAGACAAAGCAGATTTACAAGATATCCGCCAAGGTTTTTATTGATTCGACCGGCGGGGCCCATTTGTGCAAGTCCTTGGGCTGCACCATGATGCTCGGAGCGGAAAGCAAGCAAGAGTTCAACGAACCCTCCGCACCGATCAAGCCGGTGAAGACCCTCAACTCACTCGAATTATGCTATCGAATTCGGCGCAGCGACAATCCCAAGATCGAGCCGGCGCCCCAGCCGGCGGTTGTGGTTCGAGGCGGTTACGCTTACGAAACGCCGGCCGGCGACAAGATCGTGAACGCCTGCGGGGGACTAAGATTGCCCGGCTGGGACCTGATTGCCCTGGGTTATGACGGCGCCATGGCCAAAGCCAAACGTCGCGCCCGGGCGCATTGGCACTTCTTCCAACGAACGCGCTATCCCGGCTATGAGTTCGATAGCTTTGCTCCCATGCTGGGCATACGCGAGAGTTACCGCGTTGTCGGTGAATACGTGCTGCGCCAGCAGGATATCGTCGGCGGCCTGGAGAAACAGACCCACCCGGACATCATCGCCGTGGCAGACCATTCCGTCGACATTCATGGCGCGGGCGGCTGGAACAAGATATTGGACGCGCCCTATGGGATTCCTTATCGTTGCTTGATTCCCAAGGGATGGACAAACTTGCTCGTGGCTTGCCGAGGGGCCAGCTTTAGCCATATTGCGGCGTCAAGCTGCCGGCTATCGCGAACAATGATGGCAATAGGACACGCCGCCGGTCTGGCCGCGGCACGGGCGGCAAACAGCGACCGGCCGGTAAAGGGGCTGGACATAAGTGCCATACAAAAAGAGCTTCATATGCCACCCAACTGACAAGATCAAAACCCTCGGTCATCCCACCAAGTGAAGAATAACCAAATGAAAGTCACACGACGTACCGCGGCAAAGGCTCTGATGGTTTCGGCGGCCGGAGCTTTTGGACCTTCAAGCCTGGCTTCGGCGGCCGGGGCCAAGGACGCGCCCGAGGAACGTATCCGCGCCGATGTCTGCGTGATCGGCGGCGGCAGCGGCGGGATCGGGGCGGCGCTGGCGGCGGCCAGGGCTGGGGCCAAGGTCGTGCTGCTCGAACGCGAGGACATCTTGGGCGGCACCTCGACCAACGCCTGGGTACATACCTGGGAGCCAGTGTCGGGAGCCGACGGCATCCCTCGCGATCTTTACGATCGGATGAAGAAGGACCCCATGGCCGTCACCTATCCCGACTACCCGTCGGGCGCTCCGCGTAAAGGCGGACGAGGTCTGCCCTTCGAGCCGCGATCGCTGAACCATGCCGCCCGACAGATGCTGGGCGCTACCGATCGATGCCGCACGCTGCTCGGCACAACCTTCTACCGCGCCCGGGTCGACGGCGATCGGCTCACGGCGATCGAGGCAATTTTCGGGGCCAAGCGGCTGCTGGTCGAGGCCCAGGTGTACATCGACTCGACGGCCGATGGCGACGTTTGTGCCGACGCCGGAATCGAGTTCCATTTGGGCGAAGACCCGAAATCGCTCTACAACGAACCCACCGCGCCCGACAAGGCCGGCCCGCACCTCAACGGGCTGACGCTCTGCTACCGGATCACCGATACGGGCGTCCAACAGAAACCCTACCTGCCGGACGACATCAAGGAGGGCATCTGCCGTCGCAAGGGCGTGCATATCGTGGTGCTGCCCAACGGCGACCACCTGTTGAACGTGGTGGGCATGATCGACGGCAACGCCATCCTCCGCGACGAGTACAGCCAACTGATGCACGAGGGCTACCGCCGCATCGTCGAGCATTTCTATTGGCTCCAGCAACTCAAGCCGGGCGAGCGGTTCAACCGCCACGCCGGCCCCAAGGGCTACTCGACCTGGACGATCAGCGGCATCGCGCCCCGCATCGGCGTGCGGGAAACGCGGCGGATCATGGGCGAATACGTGCTCAATGAGAACGATTGCCAGGCCGGGGTCGGCGGACAGAAGCATCCGGACATCATCGCCATTAGCGACCACGCCGTCGACATCCACGGCAGCAAGGGTCGACTCTACGAAGTGCCCCACGGCCCCTACGGCATCCCCTACCGCTGCCTGCTGCCTCGCGGCGTGAGTAACCTGATGATTGCCAGCCGGGCGGCCAGCTTCTCGCACATCGCCGCCTCCTCCTGCCGCCTCTGCCGCACGATGATGACCCTCGGCCAGGCGGCCGGCAACGCCGCCGCCCTGAGCGTCAAACACCACGTCCCACCCCGCCAAATCGACATCAAAGCCCTCCAAGCCGCCCAAGTTAAGCAGAACGTGGCGATTGACGTCTGAGATCAGTAGTACGGATGAACCATGTTGAATATCGACATACCCGGTCGTGAGCCGCTTCGGGCGAGCTACTTGGTCGCCGATTACAACGGGACGTTGGCCCGCGATGGAAAGTTGTTGCCGGAGTTGGCCTCACTGATCCCGCAAATCGCGCGGGCGCTTGATGTTCATGTCGTGACGGCCGATACCTTTGGAATTGCCGGACAGGAGTTATCCGGCCTTCCTGTTGAGTTGGCAATCCTGCCGTCCGATCAACAGGACGAGCGGAAGGCGGAGTATATCCGGCAGCTTGGTCCTGAATCGTGCGTCTGCATTGGCAACGGGCGGAACGACAAATTGATGTTGGAGCAAGCCGCCCTCGGCATCTGCCTGATTCAGGAGGAGGGGGCAAGTGTCGTGACCGCGGGGGCGGCCGACGTGTTGTGCACCTCCGTCCAGGACGCACTGCGATTACTGCTCAAGCCAAAACGCCTGGTGGCCACATTGCGCAGGTAGAAGCGCCAATAGTGCAGTTGCGTCGCTTCAGGCCCAAAGGGCCGCGCCGTCATAGCCCAGGGCGTGCCAACCGCCCCAAGGGCGCTCGCTTTTCATTGGGAAGGTGCGCACCTGCCCGGTTTCTCGTTGGCACAGGTAGACCTTTTTCCCGTCAGAGGCAAGCAGCCGGGTATCGTCGCCACTCCAGGCTAGGTTCACCAGTGGATCGTCGAATCCGTCAAACGTGGTGGTCACTTTCTTGAGAACCATTTGCAGCCTGGAGCCCGTCTCCTGTATGGCACGGCGAGAGAAGGTCTCGTCGACCGCCTGATCGACCGAGAGCGGCCCGTGGGGGGCGCGGGCAAGTGAGCCGTGAGCAGTGAGCAGTGAGCAGTGAGCAGTGAGCAGTGAGCAGTGAGCAGTGAG
>CAZDHN010000065.1:0-15140 GCA_964505115.1 uncultured Planctomycetaceae bacterium | reverse complement strand
CCCTGTAATCGGCGTGGATACTGCCTCCGACGATTGCTTCCGGATCACGGCTCAACACATAGGCGTCGTTGGCGGCGTTGCTACCCAAGGCGCCCATTTCACGCCAGAAGCCATCGGTCCCGAAAGTAGGAAAGGGGTCCGGATTAGTATTTTGTCCATGATCGTTCAATATGTACTCAGAGTGCCACCAAGTGGCGTCGCCGTTCATTGCGGGCGCGCCGCTGCCAGTACTACTGCCCGGTCCGTCGACCTGCGAAGTCCCTTCGCCCCAGTCGTCCCCGGTGGCAAAGTGCGACTGATCAAGTGCTACGAGCCAGAAGGGCCTTGTGTTGTTTTCGTCGGAATTTGGACGGTCTATCAGCCGCAGCCTGACCGTGACGTTGGAGATGATTGCATCGTCCGGAATGCCGCCGGGGTTCTCGACTGAATCGTATCTTATGGGAAAGTGCAGCAGGCCACGCTGGATTTGGTTCGCGCTCTTGGTCCTGCCCACACCAAGCTGGTTGCCCTCACTGTTGCTGTTAATCGTTGTTTGGCCGCCGCGAGGATACTCAAAAAGCGTGTTGTCCCGATCGGCAACGGCGGTGAACGTCCCCGCGCTGGCCCTGCCCACAAGCTGGCCGGTATCCGCGACCGCCGCGCAAAACACAACCAGACCGAGGACCGATAGACCGCCAAATGCCTGTTTTCTAATCATTGTCGGAAACTCCTAAGGTGGGAAAATAGGCGTGAAATGAGCCGCATAAGCCGGCCCTGATGTCCAGGGCCTCTATATTACCCAAAACGTACTGCGCCCGCAAGCCCCCCCCGCTATTTAACGGCTTCCTTCAAGCCGCAGATCGAAACTCGCCTTTTCCGGCCGGACTTCTACCAGCAGCGGCGTATCGGCCGAACTGCCATAGGCGGCGGGGAACCTCGGTTTGACGGGCGCGGTTAGCCGCGGCGCATTATCCTTCCTGGGCAGTGCGTAGACCGCCATGTCTTCCACCACGATACGATGCCAGCCGACAACCGCCCCGTCACGCTGGTCATCGCATTTCAGGCGGAAGTGGCCCTGGGCGTCGGTCACGGCGGCCGAGCGGGGGCCCGTGGTTCCCTTGGCCGGATCGGGTAGAAAGGCGACCAGGAAAATGGCGTTCACATCCAAACTTGCGTGTTCATTTGCCTCTTCCCTGCTAATAATCGCCTACCGGTTCGTTGCCGTCACGGGTAGATAGCGCCCGCAGGGTTAGCAGGGGTATCGTTTCGGCGATGAAACGGACCGAGCCGTCGACCAACGCGAAGTTGGCCCCGCCCGGATGGCTGCTACCCCAAGCACATAGTCTCAGGTCTTCATAGTAGGTGAAATCGTCTCTCGAATCCGGTGACGGGTTGGCCGAACCGCGATTGCTGAAGGTGAACGGCTGCTGATAGTTGATCGGCGCGTGGCCGCTCATGGTCACGTCGCCTATTCGTTTCTTTCCGCCGATGGCCGCCCAAGTTCCGATGGTTTGCAGGGAGCTGGTCCAATACACTCCTCCGACGAATGTCTCGAAGTTGGGATCGTGGTGGTCTCGCTCGCCGAAGAACAAGGTGCTGGTGGTTCCGTCCCGGACCATTTTCAGGCTGACCGGCTGCTGATTCGCATCGGGTAACGAGGCCGGACCCGTGGTGTGTAACATGCCGTCGATGATGGCCATGTCGGGGTGGTATGATCGGCTGCCGGCGTTACCTCCATAGCTCGTCATTCCGTAGTACCGCTCAGCGGTGTTGATCGGGTTCTCCACAATCCGGTTGGAGGGGCAGAGCAACATCGGAATCACGGTGGCCGAGCGGGCGCTCCGACCGCCCTGGGTGTTGTTAAGCGGTTGTCCGTAGTCCCATCCCTCGCCTACGTTTGCCTGTTCCATGTAGGGCAGCAGGAAAACAAATACCGACGTGCCACGATACCTGGTGGATTGAGAAGGAAACAGAAACTGGTTCAGCCCCGGCGGGAAGGTGTTGTGGGCCGTGTGGTAGTTATGGGCGGCCAGGGCGATCTGTTTTAGGTTGTTGGCGCACTGCACCGACCGAGCCGCCTCCCGAGCCGCTTGCACCGCCGGCAGGAGCAGGGCAATCAGCGTGCCGATGATGGTGATCACCACCAACAGCTCGACCAGGCTGAAGGCCGACCGCACCACGCGACGATAACGGAGCGTATCTTTCATCGCCGCATTATAGCAGCAGTGCCGATATGAATAACCCTGCCTGCAACAAAAACCAACCCGGTGGGTTGACAATTGCCCCAGCCGCGATATCCTTTGCCCTAAGCCTGCTTTGTAATTCGCGACTGCTACTATAAGCAGTCCTTATCGACTTCGCGGTCTAGCCGCCGGACTTGCTCGGCGTGTTGGCAATGGCCACGTAAAACGGAACATAAGGCAATTCGCCCGGCTCGGCAGACAATTCGTTCGGCAGACAAGGAGACGCATAACATGCCAAAGCACCCCGACATCAACAAGGTAATGATCATCGGCTCCGGGCCAATTATTATCGGTCAGGCGTGTGAGTTCGACTACTCGGGCACGCAGGCGTGCAAGGCGTTGCGGAGTTTGGGTTACGAGATCGTGCTGGCCAACTCCAACCCGGCCACGATCATGACGGATCCGGGCATGGCCGACATCACGTACATCGAGCCGCTCACGCTTGAAGCGATGACAACGATCATTGCCAAGGAGAAGCCCGACGCACTGCTGCCGAACCTGGGCGGTCAGTCGGCGTTGAATCTCTCCTCCGAGCTTGCCGAAGCCGGTGTGTTGGAGGAACACGGGGTAAAGGTAATCGGCGTGCAAATCGACGCCATCAAGCGGGGCGAGGACCGGCTGGCGTTCAAGGAGACGATGAATCGCCTGGGCATAGAGATGCCCCGAAGCGAAATCGCCCACACCGTGGAAGAGGCCGAGACAATTCTCGAAGATATCGGACTGCCGGCGGTCATTCGGCCGGCCTACACGATGGGCGGTACCGGAGGCGGATTGGTCTACAACATGGAAGAGTTCCGAACCGTCGCCGCGCGTGGACTGGCCGCCAGCATGGTCGGGCAAGTTCTCGTCGAGGAGTCGGTGCTGGGCTGGGAAGAACTCGAGTTGGAGGTCGTCCGCGACGCCAAGAACCAGATGATTACCGTCTGCTTCATCGAAAACGTTGATGCAATGGGTGTCCACACGGGCGATTCGTACTGCACGGCACCCATGCTCACCATCGCGCCCGAGTTGCAGCAGCGGCTGCAAAAGCACTCGTACGACATCGTCGAGGCGATCGAGGTCATCGGCGGAACGAACGTTCAGTTCGCCCACGACCCCAAAACCGACCGAATCGTCGTCATCGAAATCAACCCGCGTACTTCTCGCTCCTCGGCCTTGGCCTCCAAGGCGACCGGTTTCCCAATCGCTTATGTATCGTCGCTATTGGCAGGTGGGCTGACAATGGACGAGATTCCCTACTGGCGCAACGGCACACTCGATAAGTACACTCCGTCGGGCGACTACGTGGTGGTCAAGTTCGCCCGTTGGGCCTTCGAGAAGTTTGAAGCGCTCGAGGACAAGCTGGGTACCCAGATGCGCGCCGTCGGCGAAGTGATGAGCCTCGGAAAGAACTACAAAGAAGCGTTCCAAAAGGCGATCCGTTCGCTGGAGATTGGGCGTTACGGGCTGGGGTTCGCCAAGGATTTCAACCGGCGGTCGCTTGAAGAGTTGATGTCGATGCTGGCCGAGCCCTCGAGCGAGCGGCAGTTCATCATGTACGAGGCACTCCGCAAGGGCGCCGACATACAAACGCTCCACGAGCGAACTTTCATCAAGCACTGGTTCATCGAGCAGATGAAGGAACTGGTCGAGTTGGATGAGGAGGTTCTCAAGCACAAGGGCGGCAAGCTGCCCGACGAGTTGTTGATTCGGGCCAAGAAGGACGGTTTTGCCGACCGCTACCTGGCCCAACTGCTGGGCGTCGCCGAGAAGGAGATTCGCCAACAGCGCGACGCCTTGGGGGTGGTTGAAGGTTGGCATGCCGTGCCCGTCAGCGGCGTGGAAGATGCCGCCTACTACTACTCCACCTACAACGCACCCGACCAGACCGACGTCTCACCCAACCGCAAGATCATGGTTTTGGGCGGCGGTCCGAATCGGATCGGGCAGGGCATCGAATTCGACTACTGTTGCGTTCACGCGGCCTTTGCGATTCGCGATGAGGGCTGCGAGTCGATCATGGTCAACTGCAACCCCGAAACCGTCTCGACCGACTACGACACCTCCGACAAACTCTACTTCGAGCCGCTCACCGTGGAAGACGTGTTGAGCATTTACGAGAAGGAGAAACCGGAGGGCGTTATCGTTCAGTTTGGCGGGCAGACACCCTTGAACCTGGCGGCCGAGTTGGAGGCCGTCGGCGTGAAAATCATCGGCACCTCGCCCGACGCCATCGAACTGGCCGAGGACCGCGATCGGTTCCGCCAGATGATGCGCAAGCTGGGGATCCCCCAGCCCGAGTCGGGCATGGCCAGCAACCTCGAAGAGGCCTTGGCCGTTGCCGAGCGGATCGGATATCCGCTGATGGTTCGGCCTTCGTTCGTTTTGGGTGGTCGGGCGATGATGGTCGTACACGACGAGGAGATGCTCAAGCGATACGTGGTCGCCGCGGTGGATGTTTCACCCGAGCGGCCGATCCTCATCGACAAGTTCCTGGAGAACGCCATCGAGGTCGAGGCCGACGCCATCGCCGACGGCGAGAACGCTTTCGTGCCGGCGGTGATGGAGCACATCGAGTTGGCCGGCATTCACTCGGGCGACTCGGCCTGCGTAATTCCACCGATCAGCATCGCGCCAAAGCACATCGAGACCATCTACCAGTACAACCGCATGATCGCCATCGAGTTGCGCGTGGTGGGGTTGATGAACATCCAGTACGCTATTTTCGAGGACACCGTCTACATCCTGGAGGCCAATCCGCGGGCCAGCCGCACGGTGCCGCTGGTCTCGAAGGTCTGCAACATTCCCATGGCCCGAATCGCCACGCAAGTCATGCTGGGTAAGAAACTCTCGGAGATGGGGTTGGGCCGCAAGTCGATCCCGCACTTCGGCGTGAAAGAGGCCGTCTTCCCCTTCAATATGTATCACGAGGTCGACCCGATCCTGGGCCCGGAAATGCGGAGCACGGGTGAGGTGCTGGGGATGGCCGACTCCTTCGGACTGGCTTTCTACAAGGCGCAGGAGGCGGCCCAGCAGCGGTTGCCGTCGGAAGGCACCGTGTTGATTACGGTTGCCGACCGGGACAAGCCGGCCACGATCGAGGTCGCCCGGCGTTTCTCCGAACTCGGGTTCAAGATTCTGGCCACGAAGGGCACTCAGGAATTTCTGGCAAAGCACGAGATCGAGTCGGAGTCGATACTCAAGACGCGGGAAGGGCGCCCCAATATCACCGACGCAATCATGGATGGCGAAATCCAGTTGGTCGTCAACACGCCGCGCGGCAAGGTGGGTACGGTCGACGACTCCTACATTCGCATGACCGCGATCAAGCGGAAGGTGCCCTACGTAACCACGTTGGCCGCCGCCGTCGCCGCCGCCAAGGGAATCGCCGCCTTCCACCAGGGACGCGGAGCGGTCAAGAGTTTGCAGAGCTACCACGCCGATATTAAGTGAAGTTGATAGTGGGTAGTTGATAGCGGGCAGTGGAGAGTGGGTAGTGGAGAGCTATCAACTATCAACCACCAACTATCAGCTAGTTTCTGAAGAAACCTTCAACCGGAGAGAACCATCATGGGTGGGCTGTTTGGCATTGCATCGAAGGAAGATTGTGTTGCCGACCTGTTCTACGGAACAGATTACCATTCGCACCTCGGCACCCGCCGCGGTGGATTGGTGGTCAAGAACGGTCACGGCTTCACGCGATTCATCAAGGATATTACGAACGCCCAATTTCGGACGAAATTTGAAGACGACCTGCCCGAGCTCAAAGGCCCGCTGGGGCTGGGCGTTATCAGCGACTACGAGGATCAACCGCTGATTATCGGCTCGCATCTCGGCACTTACGCCCTGGTTACGGTCGGACGGATCGAGAACCTCGACGCACTGGCCGCCGAGGTCTTCTGCCAGCGCAGCACGCATTTCTCCGAAATGAGCGGCGAGGAGATCAACCCCACGGAGTTGGTTGCCACGCTGATCAACCGCGAGAACTCCTTTGAAGAAGGCATCGCCTATGCCCAGAGCGTGATTGAGGGATCGTGCTCGCTGCTGCTGTTGACCGACAGTTGTATCTACGCCGCTCGCGATCGGCTTGGGCGCACTCCGCTGGTCATCGGCAGCAAGCCGGGCGTCAACGCCGTAACGCTGGAGACCTGCGCGTTACCGAACTTGGATTACGAGATCGAGCAGTACTTGGGCCCTGGCCAGATAGTGCGAATCACGCCCGACGGTGTCGAGACACTCAAGCCGCCCGGCGACGCGATGCAAATATGTGCTTTCCTTTGGGTCTATTACGGGTATCCGGCGTCGAGCTACGAGGACACCAACGTCGAGGTGGTCCGCAACCGCTGCGGCGCGGCTCTGGCCAAGGCCGACGATTGCCAGGTCGACACGGTGGCCGGCGTTCCCGACTCGGGCACCGGACACGCTATCGGCTATGCCAACGAGGCCGGCATACCGTACCGGCGTCCGTTCGTGAAGTACACGCCGACCTGGCCGCGGAGCTTCATGCCCCAAGAGCAGCGGATCCGCGATCTGGTCGCCCGAATGAAGCTGATTCCAATCCGCGAGTTTATCCGTGGGCAACGGCTTCTGTTCTGTGAAGACTCGATCGTGCGTGGCACGCAGTTGAAGGACACCATCCAGCGGCTCTACGGTTACGGCGCTTTGGAGGTCCATATGCGGGCCGCCTGCCCGCCCTTGGTGTTCGGATGCAAGTTTCTGAATTTCTCGCGCTCGAAATCCGAGTTGGACCTTGCCGCCCGAAAAGCGATCAAGGAACTTGAAGGCGACGGGCAGCAGGGACTCACGGAGTATGCCGATCCCTCGTCGGAGGAGTACGCCGCCATGGTCGAACGCATTCGACAGCGGCTCGGCCTGACCTCGCTGAAGTACCAGCGGCTCGACGATCTGGTCAGCGCCATCGGGCTGCCCAAGGAGAAGCTTTGCACCTATTGCTGGGACGGCTGCGAGCGCGGTTGTAAGAGCAATGAGCAATGAGCAATGAGCAATGAGCGGTGAGCAGTGAGGGGTGAGGGGTGAGGCAAGAAGGCCCGCCGCATGGTCGTCCCTCGCCTCTCGTCCCTGGCCCCTGGTCCCTAAATCAAACACACATCCGGAGACACAGCATGCCCGGCACCGTCGGCTTCGATAACGACCGTTACCTTCAAGAACAAGCAGCGGCCATTCTCGAGCGGGTCGAGCGGTCGGACAACAAGCTCTACCTGGAGTTCGGCGGCAAGCTGCTGTTCGACTATCACGCCGCCCGAGTGCTGCCCGGCTATCGCCCCAACGTCAAGATGCGACTCCTGGACGAACTCCGGGAGCAGGCCGAGATACTGCTATGCATCCACGCCGGGGCGATCGAGCGGAGGAAGATTCGGGCCGATTTCGGCATCACCTATGACGCCGACGCGCTTAAGCTGATCGACGACTTGCGCGAATGGGGGGTTTCGCTTCGCGCCGTCATCATCACTCGCTTCGACGACCAGCCCGCCGCCCAATTGTTCAAGAACCGGCTCCAACGCCGCGAGATCACCGTCTATACGCACGGGTCGACCAAGGGCTATCCGACCGACGTGGATCGGATCGTCAGCGACGAGGGTTACGGAGCGAATCAATACGTCGAGACCACGAAGCCGTTGGTCGTGGTGACGGGCCCCGGTCCCGGTAGCGGGAAATTGGCCACTTGCCTTAACCAGATCTACCACGACCAAAAGCGGGGGATACATTCCGGTTACTCGAAGTTCGAAACTTTTCCCATCTGGAACCTGCCGCGTAACCACCCGGTAAACGTTGCCTACGAAGCGGCAACCGCCGACCTGCACGACGTGAACATGATCGACCCCTTCCACTTGGAAGCCTACGGCGAAACGGTCGTCAACTACAACCGCGATATCGCAGCCTTTCCGGTCGTCAAGAAAATACTCGAGCGGATCAGCGGTGGCGACGCGGTCTATCGCTCGCCCACCGACATGGGTGTCAATCGGGCGGGCTCCGGTATTATCGACGATGAAGCGGTGCAACAGGCCGCCCGCGACGAGATAATCCGCCGTTACTTCCGCTACAATTCAGAATACGTGCTGGGGCTGGTCGATAAAGAGACCGTTGACCGAGCCCGCTGGCTGATGGAGACGCTCGATCTCAAGCCCGAAGACCGCTCCGTCGTGGAACCGGCACGGCAGGCCTCCGACGACGCACGGGAGCAGGAAGGCAAGGGCCACGACGGCATTTTTTGCGGCGCGGCGATCGAACTGGCCGATAAATCGCTGGTGACGGGAAAGAACTCGCCGCTGATGCATGCCGCTTCGAGCCTGGTGATGAACGCCGTGAAGCGATTGTCGGGCGTGCCGGACGAAATCCACCTGCTAGCGCCCAGCGTGACCGAATCGATCAGGAAGCTGAAGGTCGATATTCTCAACTCCAAGAACGTGAGCCTCGACCTGGAAGAGACGCTGATCGCGCTGGGCATTAGTGCCACGACCAACCCGACCGCGCAAATGTGCGTGGAAAAACTCAAGGAACTCCGAGGATGCGACGTTCACATGACCCACATCCCCACCCCTGGCGACGAAACGGGCCTGCGACGTCTGGGCGTCCACCTCACAACCGACCCCGACTTCTCGACAAACAGCCTGTTCGTTTCCTGAGCAGAAGATGAGGGACGAGACGGCGGGAAGTCTCGCGCAAAGACGCCAAGGTGCGGAGTCGCAAAGAGTTTGCGTCTTTGCGTGAAACGCTTCGTGTCCGTGCTGATTCTTCCCAATCGCAAAAGCCAAAAAAGGCATCCGTGCCATTAATGGCAATCCGTTAAGCCTACGCTCCAGGGGATTGGCGATGGAAAACCATCCCCCTGATTGGTTCCTCTTGCGCTCGGCGAGCCGCGAGTGGCGCACACGACCTGAAAGTTTAGATGTCGCCGTGATTACACGGCCAGCCACACTCGCAAGGACCCTCCCCCGTTCCAGATACCAAGTTCCGGATGCCGAGCTATTGCGGGTTGCATAGCCCATGCGAAGACCGGTTCCGCGATGGAACGGCCGTGATCCACACATTGGTTATGCAATGATCAATAAATGCAACGAAGCGATAAAGCTAAGTCGAAAAGCCCCCAGGTATTCTTTCGGTCAAGTACCGTCATTTCAGTGTCCGGACGACGAGTACGTCCAAGCGACTTCATAACCATGACGAATTGCAATCGATTTGTCAACACCTCTACAACACCGGACGCAAAAAAATTTATCCGCCGACAAATGCGTATGCGCGTGCTTGACGTGTCGACCGGAGATTGCTAACGCATGTCACCGCCGAATCGGCGGGTGCCAGGAGTGGCTTGCCCGATGTCGGTGCGGTAGTGTACATTGCCCAAAAGTGTACATTACCGAACATCACCCCGGTGTTGAATTCTCATGTCCGCGCTTATTGCAGTTGCGCCGCTTATCGTTGTGTTTTTGCTATTGGTTTTTCTTCGCTGGCCGGCGAAGAAGACGATGCCGGTCGGCTACGCGCTGACCGCCGCGCTGGCGCTGCTCTACTGGCAGGTTCCCGCCGTTCGCATTGCGGCCGCTTCCTTGCAAGGCTTGATAATCGCCGGCGAGTTGTTGTACATCGTCTTCGGCGCGTTGCTTCTTCTGTTTGTATTGAAACACTCGGGCGCGGTGGCGGCCATTCGCGACGGGTTCAGCGCCATTTCACCGGACCGGCGCATTCAGGCGATCATTCTCGCCTGGACGTTCGGTTCGTTTATCGAGGGTGCGTCGGGGTTCGGCACGCCGGCGGCCGTGGCCGGTCCGCTGCTGGTTATTCTCGGCTTCCCGCCCATGGCGGCCGTGGTGGCGGCGCTTACGATCCAAAGCACGCCGGTTTCCTTCGGAGCGGTGGGCACGCCGATACTGATCGGCGTCAATACGGGCCTGAAGGGCGAGGCGCTGGTAACCGATTTCATCGCCCGGCCTGGGGCGCCGGATAGCTATCATCAACTGCTGATGACGATTGCCGGCGAGGTTGCCATCGTGCATGGGATCATCGGCACCTTGATACCGCTTTTCGTGGTTTGCCTGTTGACGAGATTCTTCGGCGCCAACCGATCGTGGCGCGAGGGGCTGGCGGTCTGGAAGTTCGCCATTTTCGCCGGTCTGGCTTTCACGATTCCGTACACGCTGCTCGGTGTGTTCGTCGGGCCGGAGTTTCCCTCGCTCTTCGGCGGTCTGATCGCCCTGGCGATGACCGTCGCCGTAACCAAGCTGGGGTGGTTTCAACCAAGCGAGCCGTGGGACTTCCCGCCCGAGTCGAGTTGGCAACCGGAGTGGCGAAGCAGCTTCCCGGCAAAACAGAATCAGGTGGATGCGGCCACGCTGCCGCTTTGGATCGCCTGGACACCGTACCTTCTCGTGGGCGGATTGTTGGTGTTGGTGCGATTGGAGCCGCACATCCGCGCTTGGATTGCCGCCGCGGCGATCGATTGCCAGTGCATTACGTCGCTTCTCGGCACCGACATTGGCAAGAAGACAAACCCGCTGGCGCTACCCGGCACGATCTTCATCATCGTCTCGCTGGCGTGCGTGCCACTTCACCGGATGAGCTTGCGGAGTTTCGGCGCCGCGCTTGGTGAATCGTCCCGCGCGTTGGTCGGCGCGGCGGCGGCCATCGTCTTCGCCGTGCCCATGGTGCGAATCTTTATTAAGTCGGAAATTAACATGGCCGGGCTGCAAAGCATGCCGCTGGAACTGGCCCAAACGGTTGCCGACATGGCGGGCAGCGGTTGGCCGGCGTTTTCCGCCGTGCTCGGCGCGGTGGGTGCCTTTGTTGCCGGAAGCAACACGATCAGCAACATGACGTTCTCGCTCGTGCAGTTCAAGATCGCCCTGAATATCGGCGTGTCGCCCCTGTTCATAGTGGCCCTGCAAGCGGTGGGCGGGGCGGCCGGCAACATGATTTGCGTACACAACGTGGTGGCCGCCTCGGCGACGGTCGGCCTGTTCGGTCAGGAGGGAGCCCTGATCCGCAAGACGCTAATACCCACCCTCTACTACCTCGCCGCCGCCGCGTTGATCGGGTGCTTGGTTGTGTTGGTATTCTGATTAGACCGGACGGGGTAAGACAAAGATGGGAGGGCGGAAGACGCAACCGGGCTAAGGTGCCAGCCAGTCTTCCAGTCGCAGGTTGGGGATGTGCCGAAAGTCGACAGTATTGTGCGTTACCAACGTCAGGTCGTGCGCCAAGGCAACCGAAGCAATCATCAAGTCGACCGGACTCACCGAGAGCCCTTGACGCAGCAGCGTGCCTCGCACGATTCCAAACTGCTCCGCACATGACTGGTCGAATGGAAGCACGCCGATGTCAACCAGCAGATCGCCCTCGATCTTCTCCAGGATCGGAGCCGGATCCTCGCGGCGATACGCCCAAGCATAAAGCTCAGCCAACACGATGGTTGGCAGGTACAAGCGGCCTGCGTGTTGGATGAAGCGATGCATCAGCCCAGCGGGCATCCGCAGGTGAGCGGAGTAGATGTTGGTATCCAGCAGGAAACTCACTGGGGCAACTCCGGCCGGCTATCCAGTTTCCGTTCCTTTTGGATTGCATCCACGTCTTGATCCATTTCAGGGTAGTCGGCCAGCGATCCCGCGCAGCGATGCAGTCCTTCCCCCCACTGCCCTGGTGAGGAGACAGGCCGCAGCACCACCTCGACAGCCTGCCCATCATCGACCCCGGGATCCTCCGCAAGACGAATGGTCCTGCCGTGTACAACGCCGTGGATCACTTCGTTCATGGTCATACCCTTCGACGAACGGGACAAAACTCACACCTATATCCTAGCACAACCAACGGCTTCCGCATAGCCTTGCAGCGAATCGCCTTCAGGCGACACGGTGCCACATACTACCTAGCCGCCGCCGCGTTGATCGGGTGCTTGGTCCTGCAAATTTGGTAATGCGGCGGGATTTTGCGGCTACCAGTCTTGCAGGTTGGTGTACAGGATGCCAATAATGGAGCCGTCCCGCCAATACCACCACCCGGCCGCGTTGAATCATAAAGCGAAGGAGGCCCAATAGTGACTCTCTCCAGCAAAATATCAAGACGACGCTTTCTCGCCCGCTCCGGCGTTCTCACTTCCGCCGGCATGGCGCTGCCGACACTCGTGCCCGAGGGCGTGCTGGCCGCCGCCGAGCGGCCGGGCGCTAACGAGCGGATCGGCGTGGGTTACATCGGCTGCGGGCGTCGGGCCAACCAGATTATGCGTCTGCCCGCCCAGGGCCAAATCGTGGCCGCCGCCGATTGCGACCTCACCCGCGCCGAGAAAGTCGCCCGCCGAACCGACTGCAAGTCATTCAAATCGTACCGCGATTACCGCGAACTGTTGGAGAACAAGGCGGTCGACGCCGTGGTGGTCGCCACGCCCGACCACTGGCGGGCGCTAACCTGCGTTCACGCCGCCCAGGCCGGCAAGGATATCTACGCCGAGAAGCCGCTCACGCTGACGATCAAGGAAGGCCGAGCAATTGTGGAGGCGGCTCGCAAGTACAAGCGAGTTTTCCAGACGGGCAGCCAGCAGCGCTCGATGGGGCCCAACCGGGTCGCTTGCGAGATGGTCCGCAACGGCCTGATCGGCAAGGTGCATACCGTCATCACCGCCAACTTCGAGAGCCCCTGGCTGATGAACCTGCCGGGCCAGCCGATACCAAAGGGACTCGACTGGGATGTCTGGTGCGGCCAGGCGCCCGTGGTGCCCTTCCACAAGGAGATCTACGTACCGCGCGGCAACCCGGGCTGGATATCGGTCTGGCCCTACTCGGGCGGCGAGATGACCGGCTGGGGCGCGCACGGGCTGGACCAAATCCAGTGGGCGTTGGGCGCCGACGAAAGCGGCCCCGTCGAGGTCTGGTCGGAAGGCGGGCCGTACAAGCCCAAAACCTACACGGTCCCGGTCAGCCGGCCCGAGGGCAACAAGGCCTCGGCCGCGCACAAGGTCTTCTTCCGCTACGCTTGTGGCACGCTGGTGAAGCTCGACAACGGCTCGGGCGCGGGCGGCACGTTCATCGGCGAACGGGGTAAGATCACCATTCAGCGGAACAGTTTCAAGGTCGATCCGCCCGAACTGGCCAAGCAGCCGCTGCCCGCTGGCGCCGTGCGTCTCTACAAGAGCGACAACCACATGCAGAACTGGTTCGACTGCATGAACTCGCGCGAGCCGTGCGTGGCCGACGCCGAGATCGGCCACCGTTCCTGCACCGTCTGCCACCTGGGTAACATCGCCCGATGGCTGGGCCGCAAGCTCAAATGGGACCCCGAGCAGGAAATCTTCCCCGGTGACGACGAAGCCAACCAGTACCTCGATACCGAGAAACGCAAGCCTTTCCAGTTGCCCGAGGTAGTGTGAGACCTGCCCCGCGTTGACCACCACGTTTAGACGTTCATCAGCTTCGCAGTTCTTTGCGGTATCGGCCGGGCGTGTAGCCGGTGGCGCGACGAAACGCGCGCGACAGATATTGCGATTCCGTGAAACCGCAACGGACGGCAATCTGCTTGATCGGCAAATCCGTGGCGGTCAGGAGTTCCTTGACCCGTTCGATCTGGACGCGGAGTATCTCCTGATGGATCGTTCGGCCCAGGACCTCCTTCAACCGCGGCTCCAGCCGTGAGCGGGAGACTTTCACGTGCCCGAGCACGTCGGCAACCTGGATCCGCTCGCAGGCGTGTGCCCGAATGAAACGCACCGCCCGGATCACCGCCTGATCTTCAGTCGCCAGCACGTCGGTGGACTGACGGGTGACCACGCCTCGGGGAGGGAGCGATATCCGCGGTGAGGGTTTCACATCGCCGGCCATCATCCGGTCCAAGAGCTTGGACGCCTCGTAGCCCGTCTTTTCAGGGGCGAGGTCGACGCTCGTAAGCTGCGGAACCGAGAGCGTGCAGAGGTAGTCGTCATTGTCCGCCCCGACCACGGCCACTTCGTCGGGCGCCAGCAGGCCCGCCCGCCGGCAGGCGTCCAGGACTTGCAGTCCGCGATCGTCATTGCAGGCCATTATCCCCACCGGCTTGGGCAACGATTGCAGCCAGTTGGCGATCTCGTTCTGCTCCTGCGTCCAGGCGTCGCCACGTGGCCGCGCACGCCGCGCATTGAACACGCTCGGCTGGAACCCGGCCTCTTCGATCAACTTCACGAACCAGTCATGGCGTTCATCCATGGGCGGGTACTCACCCTTTGGGAGGCCACAGAAGCCGAAGTGTTGGAAGCCCCGTTCCAGCAGGTGCCGAACGGCCAGTTCCGTTACCGCACGGTTGTCCACACCGATGGACGGCAGCCCGAGGTCGGGTATTAGTCTGCGGAGTTCCACGACGGGCACACCGGTCTGGAGGACCGCCGCGGCCATCCGCCGGTTATTGATTCGGGCGAGGATCCCGTCGCCTTCCCAGTCCTTCAACCAGGGCGGCGGCCGATCGTCCAGGCCGTGCGGCTTGAAGTAAAGCGACCAGCGGCCCCGTTCGCGGTTGTACCGCGACACCCCGCGCAGCAACCCCCGCCCGTACGCTCGCGAGGTCTCGATCAGCAGTGCCACGTGCTTCAGCTTCGACATGGGAAACGCTCCCTTGCTCTGGAAGAAGTGTAACCGTTCAGGTGGGACTATTCTTCTGCTTGGCGATACTATCTCCTCGTTCCCATGCTTTGCGTGGGAACGTCATGTCGCGACGCTTCGCGTCGCTGAAGCGGAACCTACCATTGGGTGCCATGCGCAAGTGCTTACCCCCACTGGGCTTGCCCCAGTGGAAACAAGGTTTGCAAACTAGAAACGTGAGTCCCGCCCTTCTGTCCCGCCTCCGCTTCCGCCGAAGGCGGAAGCGGAGGCGGAGGCGGGAGATGGCACGGGCGCAGAGGCGTAGTTTTCAAACGCCAATCCACCGGGGCAAGCCCAGTGATTTTTTGACCGCCATTGATTAGACGCTAGC
>CAZDHN010000064.1:0-15141 GCA_964505115.1 uncultured Planctomycetaceae bacterium | reverse complement strand
ACCGGTTCCGCATCTTTCCCTCCTGGCGTTCGAGTCCGGGAATCGGCGAGGATGCCGTGGGGCGGAGCACCAGCCTAGGATTCAAGGTGGTCAACACCGGCCCGTCCGCGCAGCCGGTGGAACTTTTGATCGACTGGCAGTATCACGATGCCCCGTCGAAGGGCGTACCCCGATTCGCCGGCGGCGTCGACGAGTACATGTCGTACCGCGATTTCGTGGTCGTGCGCGGTCCGGGTGAGAAGTCTTGGCGGACCGTGATGGTCGACGTCGACGACTCGGTAGGCGAGTTACGTCTGAATGTCGCGACCGGCGAAACCGAAATCCACTGGCATCCGCCCTACACCTACACGCAAAGCGAGAAGTTCGTCGACTCGCTACGCAAGCATCCGCTGGTGCGGGTCGAGGATCTCGGGAAGAGCAAAGAGGGACGGATCATCCGGCTGCTGCGAATCACCGACGATTCGCCGCGGGCCAAGAAGCCGGTGCTGATCCACACACGTCTGCACGCCTACGAGAGCGCCAGCAGCTACGTCATGGAAGGGATGGTCGGCTGGCTGCTCAGCGGCGAACCCTATGCGGCGGAGGCGGTCCGCGAGTACGTCTTCCACGTCTACCCGATGATGAATCCCGACGGCGTGTTCAATGGCCTGGGCAAGCACAACGCGCCGGCTGGGAACGACCTTCAATTCCTCGACCCCGAGCTTTGCCCGGAGCAACGGGTTATCAAGGAAACCATCGATCGGGTGCGCCCCGTGGTGTTCATCGACCTGCACAACTGGCAGAACAAGCATACCGACGGACTGCTGTACCTCGAACCGGCTCTGCGTGAGAGATTCATGCGCTACATGCCCGACCAGTTGGCCTTCGGCAAGAAGTGGGTGTTTCGCGATCTGGCCCCACTGCCGGAACCGCCAGCGGCGCGCGAAGTGGCAAGGAGGTATTGCCGGCGGATGCTCGATCCGGTGATGGTGACTTTCGAGTTCCCCTGGTTCGGACGCACCACCGATGATATGCGTGCCACGGGCCGGAAGGCAATTTGGGCTCTGCTGCGGGCCCTGGACGAGCCGGCATCTCGTGGGACGCGTTAGTCTCACGAAGCAACATACCGTAGAGAAGGGACCTATCAGATGAAACTTCGATGCACCGTTATCCTGCTGGCGTTCATACTGGCGACTACCCCTGGCTCAAGTCCCCGGTCGAGTCTGAACGCCCAGCAACCCGATCCGGGCAAGTACTCGGCCGACAAACACAAGCTGGTCGAGTTCCGCAACCAGATGGTGCCGATGCGCGACGGCGTGAAGCTGGCGGTCGACATCTTCCGACCGGAGGGCGAGGGCCGCTTCCCCGTCGTGCTGGCCCAAATTCCCTACAACAAGGTCGGCTACACCGGTCGGGCTCGATGGCTGGCCCCGCGGGGTTACGTCGTGGTGAACGTCGACGTGCGCGGCCGCTACGAATCGGAGGGCGACTGGGAGCCGTTCGACCCGAAGCACAAGACCGACGGCTACGACCTGGTCGAGTGGCTTGCCCGGCAACCCTGGTCGACCGGCAAGGTGGGCACTTGGGGACTTTCGTACATGGGCTGGTCGCAGTGGTGGACGGCCACCCAAGCGCCGCCCTCGCTGGTCTGCATGGTGCCCGAAGTCTCGCCGCCCGACCATTTCTACAATCTGCCCTATCAACACGGCGTACTATCCGGCGGCATGATGAACTGGGGTTCGGGCAACTCGGGCCGCAGGGCGATCGGGGGCCCTAACGGCGGGTACGCCAAAACGCGGTTCGAGGACTTCATGCACACACCGTATGTCGACCTGGCAAAATACCGCAAGCTGGAGAACACCGCTTGGTGCGAGACCTGGATCCGCGAGAACCTCTCTACATCGCCGTACTGGAAGGCGATTTCCTACCAGGGCAAGGAGAACTACTCGAAGATCAAGGTGCCCTCGCTGGCGATCTCCGGCTGGTTCGACGCCGACTTCCCCGGCACGCCGATGAACTACATCGGCATGAAGAAGTACGGCGGTACGCCCGAGGCCCGACGCCCGAGACTCGTCATCGGCCCCTGGCAGCACACGGGCCGAGGCCGCAAGCTGTTGCGGTTCGACTATGGCCCGACCGCGGCCATCGACTGGAACGGGTATATGTGTCGTTGGTTCGACTTCCATCTCAAAGGCATTGAAAACGGCGTGCTGGACGATCCGCCGGTGCACGTCTTCGTGATGGGCTATAACCGCTGGCGGGCCGAGCAAGACTGGCCGCTAGCCGGTACGAAGTGGACCAAGTACTACCTGCACGGCGGCGGCAAGGCCAACTCGTCGGCCGGCGATGGTACACTCAGCACAACCCCGCCGGGTGACGAGCCGCCGGATAAGTACGCCTACGATCCGATGCGTCCGACGATGTCGGCGTACAAGGGTCCGCATGTCGACGGCGCGGTTGATACTCGGCGTGTCACGGGTGGACGGGACCTATTGGTCTACACCACGCCGCCCTTGGAGGAAGACGTGGTGGTGGTCGGCCCGATTACCGCGAAACTCCACGCCGCCACATCCGCCCGCGACACCGATTGGATGGTCCGGCTCGTCGACGTTCACCCGGACGGCTACGCGGCCCTGCATGGCAACGGCGTGCTTCGTGCCCGATGCCGCGACCCCCAGCGGGGCGGCGCGTTCAACTCGGCCAAGCTGAGCCAAATCGAGCCGGGCAAGGTCTACGAGTACCTGATCGAGTTCTGTCGCGTCACCGGCAACGCCTTTTTGAAGGGGCATCGGATCCGCATCGAAATCTCCAGCAGCTATCATCCCTACTACTTGCGGAACCTCAACACGGGCGCCGATAATGTGGGTCTAGAGACATCGCACGTTGTTGCCCAACAAACGATTCACCACGACACCACGCGACCGTCGCACATCGTGCTACCCGTGATACCGAAGTGAGTAGTTGTTTGCCGCGAAGCCAAATATCAATTTCCCGAGGAGTGCTTGCCATGACCGGATTTTCGCGACGTGACGTTCTGCCGATGTTGTTTTCAATCGTGGCCGTCCTGCTGGCCGGCGTTGCCGATTCGCATGCGGCGGAGGGGGCACCGCTTTACGTCGGCTGGGCAACCACCGACATAACGCCTCCCAAGCCGGCTGCCTTGGCGGGGCAAGGGCATCTACGTGTTTCCAAGGGGGTGGATGATCCGATCACCGCAACCGTGTTGGCGTTGGAAACCCGATCGGTAAACGGCAAGGTGGTGGAACAGGCCGTCATGGTATCGTGTGATTTGGGCCTCATCAGGCGGAGCATACAGGAGAAGGTGAAAAAGCTGGTGGCGGCAAGACTGGACGATTTCGACGCCGACAAGCTGATGCTCAATGCTACACACACGCATACCGCGCCACAGATACAGCAGAACTCGTTCAATGGACGATACGACGTGAGCAAGGTCGGGGGGGCAATGAACGCTACGCAGTACGGCGACTTTTTGACGGGGCGTCTGGCCGACGCGGTCGTTAAGGCCTGGCAGCAACGCAAGCCGGGCGGGATGAGTTGGGCGCTGGGCCAGGCGGTGGTCGGACTCTGTCGACGGACCGTCTACTTCGACGGCCATGCCAGGATGTACGGTAACACGAATCAGGAGGACTTCCAGTGCATGGAAGGTTACGAAGACCACGGGCTGCCGCTGCTCTTCTTCTTCGATCAGAAAGGCGATCTCACGGGGATCGTGATCAACGTGGCCTGCCCCTCGCAGGAGACGGAAACGCTCAGCACGGTCTCGGCCGACTTCTGGCACGAAGTGCGTCAGGAAATATGGAAGCGGTACTCGAAAAAGGTGGCCGTGTTCGCGCAATGCAGCGCGGCGGGCGACATATCGCCCCATTTCCTCCTTCGCAAATCGGCTGAGCGGATCATGATGAAACGGATGGGAGTAACGCGCCGTCAGGAAATCGCCCTGCGAATCGCCGACGGGGTGGATCGGGTCTTTCCATCGGCGAAGAAAGCCGTTGCGACCAGCCTGGTCTTCAAACACACGGTCGTCCGAGCCGATCTGCCCGTCAAGACCCCGCCATCACCTCCGTTCTACATCTGCGATTCGGTGACGCCGGTGGAGTTTCACGTGCTCCGGCTCGGTGATGTGGCCGTGGCCACGAACCCGTTCGAGTTGTACCTCGACTACGGGTTGCGTATACAGGCTCGCAGCAAGGCCGTGTTGACGTTCGTGGTCCAACTATCCTGCCATCACAGTGGCTATCTGCCCACGGCCAAAGCCGTACGCGGAGGTAGCTACAGCGCCGACAAGTTCATCGTCGGCCCGGAAGGCGGACAAGTGCTGGTCAATCGGACCGTCGAAGCGGTCAACCGATTGTGGAACGGAAAATCGCCCTAGCGGTCCGTGGCATCCTGTTTGATTGGTGATAACCCACGACCAATTTGAGAACGCGTTCCTAGAAAGGACCCGTCATGAAACTGCGATTCGCCGCTACACTGCTGACGTTGATACTGGCGACTACCTTAAGCGCGAGTTCCCGGTCGCGTGTTAATGCCCAGCAACCCGATCCGGGCAAGTACTCGGCGGCCGAGCATAAGCTGGTCGAGTTCCGCAACCAGATGGTGCCGATGCGGGACGGCGTGAAGCTGGCGGTCGACATCTTCCGACCCGAGGGCGAGGGCCGTTTTCCCGTCGTGCTCAGCCAGATACCGTACAACAAGAACGGCGGCGCCGGTCGAGCCCGATGGCTGGCCGCCCGGGGTTATGCCGTGGTCAACGGCGACGTGCGCGGCCGCTACGAGTCGGAGGGCGATTGGGACCCCTTCGACGCCAAGCATAAGATCGACGGCTACGACCTGGTCGAGTGGCTCGCCCGGCAACCATGGTCGACCGGCAAGGTGGGCACTTGGGGACTTTCCTACATGGGCTGGACGCAATGGTGGACGGCCACTCAAACGCCGCCCTCGCTGGTTTGCATCGTGCCGGAAGTCGCCCCGCCCGACCAGTTCCGCAACCTGCCTTATCAAGAGGGCATACTGTTCGGCTGCATGTTGGATTGGGCGGCCTGCAACTCGGGCCGCAGGGCCATCAGCGTGGGCAAGGGCGGCTACGGCGGCTTCTCCGCCCGGCGGTTCGAGGACTTCATGCACACGCCGTACATCGACCTTGATAAACACCGCGGCGTAGAGGGCGCACCCTGGTTCAAAACCTGGATACGCGACAACCTCTCGACCTCGCCGTACTGGAAAGCCATCGCCTACCAGACCAAGGAGGAATACGCCAAGGTCAAGGTGCCCTCGCTGGCGATCTCCGGCTGGTTCGACGCCGACTTCCCCGGCACGCCGATGAACTACATCGCCATGAAGAAGTACGGCGGCACGCCCCAGGCACGACGTCCGAGACTCGTCATTGGCCCCTACACGCACACCGGCCGGGGAAGCAAACTACTCGGGTTCGACTACGGCCCGACCGCGGCCATCGACTGGAATGGGTATATGTGCCGCTGGTTCGACTATCATCTCAAGGGCATCGAAAACGGCGTGTTGGACGACGCGCCCGTGCATGTCTTCGTGATGGGCTACAACCGCTGGAGAGCCGAACAAGACTGGCCGCTGCCCGGCACGAAGTGGACCAAGTACTACCTGCACGGCGGCGGCAAGGCCAACTCGTCGGCCGGCGACGGCACGCTAAGCACAACCCCGCCGGGCAACGAACCGCCGGACAAGTACACCTACGATCCGATGCACCCGACGCTCTCGGCCTTCAAGGGCCCGCACATCGACGGCCCGGTCGACACTCGACCCGTTACGACGGGCCGGGATGTGCTCGTCTACACCACGCCGCCGTTGGAGGAGGATGTCGAGGTCGTGGGCCCAATTACCGCCAAGCTTTTCGCCGCCACTTCCGCCCGCGATACCGACTGGATGGTCCGGCTCGTCGACGTTCACCCCGACGGTTACTCGGCCCTGCTTTGCGACGGCATAATCCGTGCCCGCTGCCGCGACCCCGAGCGGGGCGGCGCGTTCAACTCGGCCAAGCTCAGCAAAATCGAGCCGGGCAAAGTCTACGAGTACCTGATCGAGTTCTGGCGCGCCACCGGTAACGCCTTCTTGAAGGGGCATCGGATCCGCGTCGAGATTTCCAGTAGCTACTACACCCTCTACCTGCGGAACCTCAACACGGGCGCCGACAACGTCGGCCTGGAGACATCGCATGTCGTCGCTCAACAGACGATCCACCACGACGCCAAGCGACCGACGCACGTAGTGCTGCCGGTGATGCCGAAGTGAAGTGGGTAGCCCAGGTTCTTTGAACCTGGGTCGCGCAGCGACTGGAGGTCGTTTGCTCGGGAAGATGGGCGCGTGTGCCACTGGCTCCGCCAGTGCTTGCGTCGAAACTCTCAAGGAACGGCTCTTCAGGGCATACCGTGCATCCTGGGCAGGAGCCCCAATCACCGCACTGTCTTCCGACGTGCCATCCCCCTTCCTCCCGACACAAAACGATGGAACGCCAAGAAGTCCAAAGCACTGGCGGAGCCAGTGGCACCCAATTCGCTAAATGGTCGTTTCAACTCCTCACCCCTTGCCTTTCCGCTTGGCCTTCCGCTCGCGGAGCGGCCAGGTTTCGGACGGAGTGCGGGCGGTCTTCAGGTAGGCTTCGATTTTGGCCACCACGTCGGGATGCTCCGCGGCCACGTCGTGGGCTTCGGCGATGTCGGTTCGCAGATCGAACAGGCCGATCTGCTTGCCGTACTGGCAGACGGCCTTCCAGTCGCCCATCCGCACGGCCTGGGTCGAGCCGCCTCCTTCGTGGAACTCCCAGTACATGAACTCGTGCTTCTTCTGGCCCTTCTCGCCCAGCAAGGTGGGCACGATCGATATCCCGTCAATGCCCTTCGCTGGCTCGGTTCCGGCCAATTCGGCGGCGGTCGGTAGAAAGTCCCAGAAGGCCCAAGGCAGCTTGCTCACGCTACCGGCCTTGACGTGGCCCGGCCAGCGGGCGATGGCCGGCACGCGGATACCGCCGTCATGCAGCGACCGCTTGATGCCTTGCAGCGGCCCGGAGCTATTGAAGAAGGTCGGGTCGGCGCCGCCTTCGCGGTGCGGTCCATTGTCGCTGGTGAAGAAGACGATCGTGTTCTTATCCAGATCGAGCCGTTCGAGGCTCGCGAATATCTCGCCGATGTCGCGATCCATCCGGGTAATCATGGCGGCGTGGCCCTTTTGCGGGTCGGGCCAATCCTTGTCGGCATAAGGGCCGAAGTCGGGCACTTCCATGCCCCGGTTGCCCGCCTCGTTGTTGGCGTGCGGAATCGTGTACGGCACGTAGAGGAAGAACGGCTTCTCGCCCTGCCTGTCGAGGAAACTCAACACCATGCGGGTGAACAGGTCGTGGGAGTAGTCCAATCGCTTGGTCGCCACGCCGCCGGGCGTCCGGTCGCGACCGTTGATAACGTGGTTCACCTCGTTGCGAAGCTCGGCCTTTATCTCGTTGAGCCAGAGATAGGCCGGATAGTAGTTGTGGGCGTGACGCTGGTTGAGGTATCCGAACCAGGTATCGAAGCCCTGCCGGTTGGGGATGCCGGTCGAGTCGGGTTCGCCCAGCCCCCACTTGCCGATGATGGCCGTTCCGTAGCCCACCTGCTTGAGAACCTCGGCCACGGTGACATCCTCCGGCCGCAGCGGCACCCGGGCGTTACCCCGCACCAGCGCGTGGCCCGTGTGCAGACCGGTCATCAGGCAGCATCGCGACGGGGCGCAGACGGTGCTTCCGGCGTAGCAGTCGGTGAACCGCATTCCCTCGGCGGCCATACGGTCGAGATTGGGTGTCTGGATCACCTTCTGGCCAAAGCAGCCGACGTCGCCGTAGCCCAGGTCGTCGGCCATGATGAAGATGATATTCGGCTTCTCGGCCGCCACCGCGACCGAACAGAAGCAAACGACCAACACGGCAACGAGACAGAACAAGCGAGCGAGACCGTTCATTGCGGATACCTTTCCGGGCAGCGTGGAAATTTGGCCTTATTGACTGAAAGCATAAAGGCAAGACATCGCGAGTGGCAAAAGGGACGGGGGATTGGAGGGCAAGCGAAACGTTGTCTGACAGCTCTAATCCCTAATCCCCAATCCCTAATCCCTCGATTGCACGAGAAACATCGTAGCATCACCGGGTACCGGTTTGCAAGTCTGCCGGCTTCCTATCCAATGGGGGAGAAGGTAGAATTGAGGGACGATGGCTGGTTGATCCGTACTAGCCGCTTGCATTCATAGCAGATATCCCCCGTAACAGAGAGTCATAGCCATGAAAATGTTCCTCGGCGGCCAGTGGGTCGATAAGTCCGAGAAAATCGAGGTCACGAACCCCTTCGACCAATCCGTTGTCGATACGGTACCCAAAGCCGACGCGGGCGATGTCGAGGCGGCAATCGCCGGCGCGGTCGAGGGGGCCCGGATCATGCGGAAAATGCCCGCCTACCAGCGATTCGTGATTCTGCGCAAGGCGGCCGACCTGATCAATGACCGCCAGGAAGACCTGGCCCAAACGCTCAGCCGCGAAGAGGGAAAGACACTGGCCGAGGCGCGGGGCGAAGCCAACCGGACCGTGCAAACCTTCGAGTTGTCGGCCGAGGAGGCCAAGCGGCTCGGTAGCGAGGTGTTGCCGCTGGACGCCGCCCCGGATTGCACCGACCAATTCGGTTTCACCATCCGCATACCCTGTGGAGTAGTGGCCGCCATTTCTCCATTCAACTTCCCCCTGAACCTGGTCGCGCACAAGCTGGGTCCCGCCCTGGCGGCGGGTAACGCGGTCGTGCTCAAGCCGGCCAGCGACACGCCGCTGGTGGCGCTGAAGCTGGTCGAAATCCTCCTCGAAGCCGGACTGCCGCCGCTGGCCATCTCTTGCGTTGTCGGGCCGGGTGGCCAAATCGGCGACGCTATTTCCACCAACCGAAACGTGCGGAAGATTACCTTCACCGGCAGCCGCGACGTGGGCGAACATATCGTCAAAATGGCCGGCCTGAAAAAGGTGACCATGGAACTGGGCGGCAATTGTCCCCTGATCGTCGCCGACGACGCCAACCTGGAAAAAGCGGCCCAGCAAACGGCCGTCTCCGGTTTCATCAACGCCGGCCAGGTCTGCATCTCCGCACAGCGGATCCTCGTGATGGACAAGGTCCACGATGAGTTCCTCGAACTGCTCAAGCAGCGAATCGAAGCGATCACGGCGGGCAACCAACTCGATGAGAACACGACAATGGGTCCGATGATCCGCGAGACCGACGCCGCGCGCGTCCGCCAGTGGGTCGACGAAGCCGTGGCCGACGGAGCAAAGCTTCTGACCGGCGGCGGTCGCGACGGCAACCTGCTCGAACCGATCCTCCTGGCCGACGTGACTCCCGAGATGCGCGTCAGCCGCGAGGAGATATTCGGGCCGGCCGTCGGCGTCACTCGATGCGCCGATTTTCAACAGGCACTCGACCTGGCAAACGACTCCCAATACGGCCTCGGCGCCGCCGTCTTCACGCAGAATCTGGCCCGTGCCATGCGCTTCGCCCGCCAGGTAGATTGCGGCAACCTGCAGATCAACTGGGGCACCGCGTGGCGTGCCGACCTGATGCCCTACGGCGGCCTCAAGCAAAGCGGCTCCGGCAAGGAAGGCCCAAAGTACGCCGTCCAGGAGATGACCGAGTTGAAAATGGTCGTCATGCACGGGTTGAAGGGGTAGCGGCGTGCCCGCTCAGCGGGCAGCCATTCATCGACAAGCTCGAAAAACTCGTCGGCCGCAAGCTACGCCTGAAAAGCCCGGCCGTTTCCGTGCGGCAATCGCTATTGCGTCCCCGGAATTCGCCCGTGCCCCCAGATGTCCTTAGGAAATTACTCTTCATCGGGCTAATATCGCGAGTATTTGCTTGAGTCGTTCTCTCTTGCGATCGACTTCATCTTGTCGCTCGCGAATTGCCATGTCATTGAACGCTTGCCAACGATCCCAATTCTTATCAGACAGTTTTTTCAAGCCCAGCAACTCTCTTAGTCTCGCATGCCTTGGCCTGAACTTGGCTTGTTTTGTTTGTTCCGCGAGCAAGCGAGAAAGTTCAGCTTCAGCCGCCTTTAATTCCAATTGCGTTCTGGCGAATTCATCGACTAGGGATAGCTTGTCACGCCATGCCACAAGCCAGGGCGTCAGAGCGACACCAATCAGAGCAACACCACAGAAAATGAGTATCACGTGTTGTGTTTTCATTTTGACGGTAGTGATAGATGTAAACGAAACAGGGTAAGCCACATTGGACGACAACCCATCCTTACAAAACTACCTCACAACTGGTGGATAAGGGGAAGCAAGGGGGCAAGGAGGTAACACTTACACTATTGACGATCTAAGGTGCTTCACTTTGCCGGACATCACAAGTGATTACGCTGATACAACTAAACCCGACTAGCGTTCTTAAGTGGTTGTGGCCTATGGTTCAATGAAAGCACCATCAACAATCAAACGAATCCAAGGGAGAAGATGATGCCGAACGAGCAACGTCGCCGGTTGGAAGAAGCCGGATGGAAATGCTGTACCAACCTCTTCGTGGAAATCCACGTCACATGCGATAGCAGGCACACCACGCAACAACACACCATCGAAGCCCAGAAGCCCGAGAAGACAATCCGTGCAATCTTCGAAAATAGGTCTGAGGAACAGACCGCGTGGGGACGCTTGTACCTTGAGGCAAAAAACGTCGACCCCGAGTTGCAGGAATTGGCACAACGAGAGGCAGGCTAAGTACGCCACTTCCTACAGAACCCAAGATCACTCGGTCCGATGAACGGCAAACGGCCATTCATCGGCAAGCTCTAGAATATCGTCGGCCGCAAGCTACGCCCCCAAAGCCCGGCCGGCCCCGAACCATGAATATTGGTATTGTATCCCCCGAATACACATTTTTCCGTTCTCGTGCCGGAGATGGGCGAGAAACGAGACGCGACCGCATTTCACCTCCCATCCTAGCGTCGAGGAGGGTCGGGTAGCATGTCGTACTCTACCATTGCATCGACAGTGAGTTGAGCTTCGTGCGGCGAGTAACCTTGTTCCACCAACGTTTTGTAGGCCGCTTGTTTCCGTACGGCAAGTGAGTATCCGCGTTCCCCTGGGCTTCGATTAATCTTATCCAGACGCGAACGAGCAACCCCCTCTACTCGATCAAGTCTCTGGTTTAGATCGCCCAGCTTGAAACCAGACGGGTCGCCGCTATACAGCAGCCGGGTGCCCTCCTGCTCAATCGCCTTCAACTCTCCACGCAAATGTGCATCGCTCGCTTTCGGCTCGTGAGTGGTACGAT
This sequence comes from uncultured Planctomycetaceae bacterium, assembly GCA_964505115.1. GTDB lineage: Bacteria > Planctomycetota > Planctomycetia > Pirellulales > Thermoguttaceae > CAZDHN01. The sequence continues at coordinate 3,841 of CAZDHN010000064.1, read as the reverse complement.
CATTCGTGGATGAAGCTGTGAGTACAACGACTACAGGAAGAAGGAATACGCATACGCACATTACAAACAATACTAATGGGTTTGACCTCTGCATTATGATCTCTCCTTCTGACTGGAAGCCGTCACCACTGCCGCTTGAGCAGACTGGTCCGTGAACAGCAGCGGAGGATCGAGAGAGTACCCGTACAATTCTAGCCCATGAGAATCAAATGAGGCGAGAGAACTGAGAGGCCACATACGCTGATGCCAACCGGCGAATCGGACTAGTCCCGATGTTGGGGCTGTAGCGGGAAATGGGGTCGAGTCTCGTTTCTGCCCCCTGTTGTTCCGGCGGTGCCGCCTGGATGCCGAGAAACGAGCCCCGGAACTAATTCCCGGGGAGACAATACTGATTTCTCTTGTCCCCTCAACGGGGGCCGGTATTGCTGACATCGGGGCCCGACTGCTATGATAGTATGATAAGTTGGAAGTCGACGCCGATGTTGAACAGGCTTTCAGAAAGTTTGGCAAATGCCGCGGAGCGTCCTTTTTCAAGTCACAACGCCGCTTGGATATCGTGTGGTCTTAACACGAAACCGCTGGCGCGAGATCATCAGATTCAAGCACCCGGCCGTGGCGTCCCGCGAAAAGGAAGTCCGGCAATGCTTGCGCTCTCCGGATGTGATTCGTGCAAGTGCGAAAGATCCTGATGTTCATCTATACTACTTGGCGTTGGAGAATAGGTGTCTATGCGTGGTCGTGGCTCGCGGTCGGTCGGAAGAACCCGACTGTTTCGTCGTGACGGCCTATCTTGCCAAACGCCTCAAGCAAGGTGATGAATTATGGAAAAGGTAAGAGTCTACTACGATCGGACAGGCAACACGCTAACCGTGTGGTTCGACGATCCGGCAAAAGAGCATGTTTGCGACGAGGTCGAAGACGACGTGGTGCTGATGAAAGACCCTCGTGGACGCGTGATTGGGTTCGAACGCTTGAACCATCTCTCAAAAAAACAGCAGAAGGCCCGGGCGAACATGCCCGTGGAAGTCCAAATGCTGGACTAACCCAAACTAAAGACTTTCGGGGACACAATTCTGATTTCTCTTGATGCCTTTCGGGCGTCGGCATAATGGGGGCATGGCAAAACTGGCGAGAGTGCTTCCAGGCTGCCCGAACCATATCACGCAGCGCGGGAGTCGTCGTCGGGAGACGTTCTTCGGACGCGAAGATTACCGCGCTTATCTCGAGTTGCTGGCCGAATGGGCCGTTCAAGCCGCGCCCGCACTGATTGTTCCAAGCAGTGGCACACTTCGGCCAATCCCACTTCCGACCTCCCACTTCCGACCTCCCACTTTCCGACCTTCCACTTTCCAAGCTCCGACTCCCCGGGGGTGGCCAAAAAGGAAGCTTGAAAAACGGGCGGTGATGGTGTATGTTTATGGCCAATGATGACGCACGCGAAAACATCGGCGAACGAAAGAAAGGTGGCCCAGCTACGCTCGGCGCTGGCGGATATTCTGACCGAAGCGCTGAGGCGGGGTTTTCACGGAACGGCCGGACTGGAACTGAGCGTGCAAGACGGAACAATCCAACACATCCGCCGAAGAGTAGAGCGGATCGAACGATAGCACTAGCCATCTAACAATACAACTTGGTATCCGAGGAGCCTGCCGCCGGCAGGTATCCGCAAGAGCCCACCACGAACCGCTTTGGTTCATGGTGGGCTTTTTTTATGGCAATTCAGCCACGGCAAGAAAGGAAACGCGATGAATGAAACACTCCAGGAGTTTGTCGACTCGCGCGGGGTGCGGATGCGTGTTGATCGGGGCGCGGGCGTGATTCGGGGAGTGAAGATACTGGGGTTATCCTCCCGAAACGGCCGAACCTACTCGCCCGACGCCCTCGGCAAGGCCACGCAGCTCTACGAGGGCGCCAAGGTAAACGTGAATCACGCCAAAGGCAACCCGCTCGGGCCGCGCGATTACCAGGACCGAATCGGCGTGATCCGCAACGTGGCGATCCGGTCGGGCGACGGCCTGTTCGCCGACTTCCACTTCAATCCCAAGCACGCCCTGGCCGAGCAGCTTAGCTGGGACGCCGAGCACGCGCCGGAGAACGTGGGCTTCTCGCACAACGTCCAGGCACGAACCGCCCGGCACGGCGATCGGGTAACGGTCGAAGCGATCATCAAGGTGCAAAGCGTCGATCTGGTAGCCGATCCGGCCACTACCCACGGCCTGTTTGAAGCGGCCGGCGACAATTCCGAAGCCGTTGACGCCGGCAAGGCGGAGTCGCAAAACGGCAGCGATCCGACCGGCCTCACCGTCGAACTGCTCAAGCAGCAACATCCCGAACTGGTCGAGACATTGCTGGAAGAACGGGCGGTCGAGATCCAGAAGCTGCGAGAAGAGATCGAACGGCTTCGCATTGACGAGAACCTGCGGCGGAAGCAGGACTTGGCCCGGCGACTGATTGCCGAGTCCGGCCTGCCCGACCCCGAAACGGCCGAAGGCTGGGACCGAGCGGTGGTGAGCCGGCGATTCGTCGACTCGTTGCTCTCGGCCGAGGACGAAGAGGCCATGCGAGAGTTGGTCGAGGAGCGGGCACGGTTGGTCAAGGGCGCGGCCGACCGCGACCCCAACCCCAAGCCCAACCAGAAGCCCCTCTCGCGCGATCAGACCGTTTTCGATCTGGCCTGTCCGACCAACGCCAAGTCGTTCGCACGGGCCATTACGTAAACGGGCGGCACATTTTTCCCTAGGGCCGGGCAAGTCCGGCCGCTAAAACAATCAGACGCTAAACCCTTAATATCCAGGAGAAATCGGAATGAGCGACAAGATGCGTTGGAGGTATGGCGACACGAACCCGGTAGTCGCCGCGGTCAACAACTCGACCGAAATTGAGATCGGCGACCTGCTCTACCAGGCCGTCGACGATGCCAGGCCGGCATCCGCGCAGCCGAATTACGACGGCGATCAAAAGAATCGGGAGCAATTCGCCAGTTGGTTCCTCGGTGTAGCCATGCAGCGCAGCCGCGCCGGCGACACCAGCGCAATCCGCGTGGCCACCACCGGCGTGTTCGAGTTCGATTGCCCTTCCAGCACCTTCGAGTTGGGTGACCCGGTGGGCGCCGACGGGGACGGCACCGGCGATGGGCTGTTGGATCAGCAAGTAACCAGTGTCGGGGCAAGTTTTCGCGCCGTCGGCCGAGTGGCCAAACGGGTGGCGACCGCCGCGACCAGCGTATTGGTCGACGTTCGTTCAACCATAATGACCGGCGGCGTCGAAGGCAGCAGCTTCAGCGGCGCCTAACTGCCGGCTCGAGTCAAGAACCAACAATATCAATATCCATTCAATTTGGGAGGAATGAAAACGTGGCAACTATTCGATATCGAGAACTCCGGCGCCGCTACGAACTGGACGGGCCGGATAAAACGGTCGGCCATCTCCGCGAAGCGCTCGACCAAGGCGACCTGAGGCCGGACGACTTCAGCCTCCGCGATCTGGCCGAGGGTCTGGTGCCCGACGGCCACCAGTGGGTCCGCATGATGGACCCGCGAAATGCCGGCGGCGTGAACATCCTGGAGTCCGGCGACGGCGTGGACGCAACCGCCTTCCTCAACGTTGCCGGTCAGGTGATCCATTCCAAGATACTCGAATCCTACCGGCAGGAGGCGTTCGTGGTCTCCAAGCTGGTCGAGACCGTACCCACCCGACTCGACGGAGAGAAGATCCCCGGCGTCGGTCCGGTCCGCGACGAGATTACGGAAATCCATCCGGGAATGCCTTATCCAAACGTCGGCTTCGGCGAGGACTACATCGAAACGCCCTCGACCACCAAGCACGGGCTGATCGTGCCGGT
>CAZDHN010000063.1:0-15173 GCA_964505115.1 uncultured Planctomycetaceae bacterium | reverse complement strand
TTTGCTCCACGTATGGCAGGACGGCCGTTTCCCAGCCCAGCCAGCAGCCGTTTTCCGAACGCAGAGGGATCGACGGAAAGCTACCCAACGCGGCGTGGTAGTTGTGCAGTGCCAGCCCCATTTGTTTGAGGTTGTTGACACACTGCATCCGCCGCGCCGCCTCGCGGGCAGCCTGAACGGCGGGAAGCAACAGGGCAATCAGAATGCCGATGATCGTGATCACCACCAGCAGTTCAACCAGGGTAAATCCGCTCGGGTGCCGCCGCATTGGGATTCTCCTTTCCACGTCGAATAGCCGCACCGCCATGGCAAACTCAATTCTAGTCCCCTCCCGAACCGTGTCGATACGTGAAATGGTCATTCCTGATGCGTGTTTTGGATGCCACTGCCGGCTTGTCCAGCAGTGGCACCTTTTTCCGACACGCTATTGGATGCTGTCGCCGCGCGCATCCAAAAAACGCATCAAGGACGACCATTTGGCGCATAGACAGGCTTGAAGCCGAGATTCTACAATTGGGAGGAGACCCACCGAGACACCCTCGCCCATCCTGAAGGGCCGCGACGCCGATGATTTACGAGTTGAGCATACCGGACATCGTGGTGCTGGCGGCCTTTGGTATCGCCCTGGCGGCGATAACGATCCGAAGCGCGAAACGCGCAACCACCACTCAGGCCTACTTCCTGGCCGACCGCTCCGCGCCCGGCTGGGTGATCGGCGTCTCGTTCATCGGCACCTCGGTCAGCTCGCTTAGCTTCCTGGCCTTTCCGGCCGCCGCTTACAAAGGGAATTGGGCCGGGCTGGCGCCATTTCTGGTCATACCCTTCGTGGCGGTCGTGGCCGACAGAGTTTGCCTGCCGATTTATCGTCGGGTGGGGATCACCTCGGGTTACGAATACCTCGAACGCCGATTCGGGCCCTTCGTCAGACTCTACGGAAGCGTGATGTTCCTGTTCCTGCAGATCGCCCGGGTTGGGCTGATCCTCGTGCTGATCTCCCTGCCGCTGACGCTGCTGACCGGCCTCAGCCAGACCAACGCCATCTTGCTCTGCGGCCTGTTCACCACGCTTTACGTGCTCTTCGGCGGCCTTAGCGCCGTGCTCTGGACCGACGTGCTACAAACTTTCTGCCTGGCCCTGGGAGCCCTGTTCTGCGTGGGGCTTATCTGCTACCAACTGCCGGGCGGGCTGATGACGGTGCTCGACGTGGGCCGTGAGGCGGGAAAGTTCAACATGCCCCCGTGGCACATACCGGGTGGCGCGCCGCTTGACGACTTCGTCGAACTGACGATGGTCGTGCTGATTCTGCACGGCGTGTTCAACCAGTTGCTCTACTACAGCGCCGACCAGAACGTCATCCAGCGATACCTGGCGACACCCTCCGACCGCGAAGCCCGAAAGGGGCTCTGGATCGGCAGCCTGGGCGTGGTGCCAATGTTCGCCATGTTCACCTTCCTGGGCACCTGCCTTTACGTCTACTACACGAAACTGCCCGACGCTCGGGTCGCCGCCCTGCGGCCCGACGAGGTCTTCCCGCACTTCATCCTCACGCAGGTGCCGCCGGGTGTTGTTGGACTTATCGTGGCGGCCCTGCTGGCGGCGGCCATGTCGTCGCTCGACTCGAACCTCAACGCCATCGCCATGGTCTTCCAGATCGACGTCTACCGCCGCCACCTCGTCAAGAACCGGTCCGACAAGCACTACCTGCGCGTCGCCAAAATCACCACGCTCGTCGGCGGTGCCGTCATTACTCTAGGCGCGCTGGGCCTTGCCAGCGTGTCGGTCGAGACACTGTTGGAATTGATGTTCCTCGTCTACGCCATCTTCGCCGGAGGGCTGGCCGGGCTGTTCCTGCTGGGGATGATCTCGCGACGAGCAACCAACGGCGGAGCGGCCGTCGGCATCCTGGCATCGCTGGCCGTAAGCGTCTACCTGACGTGCAGCCATTTCGGCTGGCTGCTGCCCGAGGAGTTCCGCTCGCCCGTACATCCGTACCTGATCGGAGCCATCGGCAACACGGTACTGCTGCTGGTGGGATACGGCTTCAGCCTTGTCTGTCGAAAGAAGCAAGCCGCCGCGGTTGCCGACGGCCTGACCATCTGGCCCGGGCGGCCTGAAGGAGTAACGCAATGAAGATCGCCAAGTTGGAAGTGGTGAAGCTCTCGCGGCCCTATGACGAGCACGACCGCTGGCGGTTCTCCGGCGGCACGGTCGATGTCTGGAATACCGTGCTCGTGCGATTGACTGCCGAGGACGGCACGACCGGGCTGGGTGAGATCGGCGACGGACACTTCATACCCGAGGCCGCCGAAGCACTGGCACTCTTCTGCCGACGAATGATCGGCGATCTGTCGGTCTTCGACACGAACCTGCTCTGCGATCGGCTCTACAAGGCCGGCCACTTCTGGGGCCGACGTGGCTTGGCGCTGGGCGTGACCAGCGGTATCGAGACGGCCTGTTGGGACATCCAGGGCAAGCTGCTCGACCAGCCCGTCTACCGCCTGCTGGGCGGTGCCTACCGCGGGAAGATTCGCACTTACGCCTCCGGCGGCATGGAGCAGAGCGACCAGGCGCTGGCCGACGAACTGAAGCGGCACGTCGACGACGGGTTCACGGCCGTCAAGGTCCGTGGCGGCTATCCGCGGCCCGCCCGGGACGAGCAAATCATGGAGGTCGCGCGTCGGGCGGTGGGCGACGAGGTCGACGTGGCGATCGACGCCGGCCAGGGTTACGTCGTTCGGCCCTGGTCGATCAAGCAGGCGATCGAGGCCGCCCGACGCATCGCGCCCTATCGGCCCATGTGGCTCGAGGAGCCGATCCGGACCGACGACGTGGCCGGCTACGCCGAGGTCCGCGCCGCCTCGGAAGTGCCCATCGCCGGCGGCGAGAATCTGACCGGGTTGGTCGAAGCCCGGACGCTGATCGACGGCAAGGCGCTGGACATCATCCAGGCCGACGTTACGCACGCCGGCGGGCTGGGCGAAACGCGTCGCATTGCCGACTACGCGGCCGCCCACGGGTTGGCTTGGGCACCGCATGTGTTTCGTAGCGGCGTCGGCTTCATGGCCCATCTGCACCTTTGCCTGGCTCAGCCCAACGCCATGATTTTCGAGTACAGCCGCCAGGCGGCGCTACGCGAGGAACTGGTCGTCGAGATGCCGCGATTTGAACAAGGCTACCTGCACGCGGTCGACCGGCCGGGCCTCGGCGTCGAGCTTTCCGACGAACTGATCGAACGCTACGCCTACCAAGCGGGCAGCGAACAGCGGTTCGCCGTGGAGGGTTATCGAGAATGAGGCGAGATCGGATGTCCGAACCAGTCGAAATCGAGGGCGTGCTGCCGGTACTGCCGGTTCCGTTCGCCGCCGACCAGTCGCTCGATCTGGCGGCCTTCGCCGAGGAGGTTCGCTGGGTAGCGAGCCGGCCGGTCGATGGGCTAGCGCTGTTCGGACTGGCTAGCGAGTACTGGAAGCTGGGCGACGACGAACGGTTGATCCTGGCCGAGAAGCTTGTCGAGACGGTCGACGGCCGCAAGCCGGTGCTGGTCAGCGTGACCGATAGCAGCCGCTTCCATGCCGAGCGGTTCGCCGCCCGACTGGCCAAGATGGGCGTCGACGCCCTGGTCGTCATGCCGCCGCACTTCATGGGCCCCAAGGCCGAGAAGGTGATCGAACATTGCCGGGCGGTGGCCGACGCGGTCGCTCCCATGCCGGTCATCGTGCAATACTCGCCGGCCTACATCGGCGTTACGATCTCGGCCGAGACGTTCGTCCGGATGCACGAGCGGTCACCTAACATCCGCTACGTGAAGGTCGAGCCGCGTCCGCCGGGTCCCATGATCGACGCCGTCAACACCGCTTCCGCCGGACGGCTGCGGTGCCTGATTGGGCAAGGCGGCCTGACGCTGGCCGACTGCCGCAAGCGGGCTATCGCCGGCCTGATGCCCGGCGTGGCCGTGGTCGAGGTCTACCGCAAGCTCTGGGACGGCCTGGCCGCCGATACCGTCAGCCAAGAAACCTGGGAGGCCCACGACCGGATGGTCGCCATGATGTCGCACATTGTGCCCACGATAGACATCTGGGTGGCCTCGGAGAAAGAGATACTCGCCTGGCGTGGCGTGATCGACCGCACGGTGCTGCGGGATCCGTCGTCGCGACCGGGGCCGGGTTTCTTCACCTATCTGCGAGATTGCTTCGAGCGACTCAGACCGTACCTCGACGAAGGAAAGACACCATGTGCTCGCTAGAGCGAAAAACCTGCCTTGTAACCGGAGCCAGCCGTGGGATCGGCCTGGGTATCGCCCGGCGGCTCGACGCCGACGGATACCGGCTCGCCCTGACGGCCAGCACCCCCCAGAGCGAGCGGAAGCTGCGCCACGAACTGGCCGATTTCAAGGCCTTCGACCACGTGCCGGCGGTCTGCGACGTGAGCCAACTCGACCAACTCGAAGCCCTCTTCGCCGATGTCGACGCCAAGCTCGGCCGGCTCGACGCACTGGTCGTCAACGCCGGCGTGCATCAGCAGGGGCCGGCGATCGACATCCCCACCGATGAATGGGACCGCTTGTTCGCAATCGACGTTCGGGCTGCCATGATCTGCTGCCGGGAGGCGGCCGGACGAATGGCCAAGCAGGGCGGCGGGTCGATCGTGGTGATCGGTTCGATAGCGGCCGAACGGCCCACGGTCCAGCGGGCCTGCTACTGCGCGGCCAAGGCGGCCGTTCACGTCTACGCGCAGTCCGCCGCTCTGGAATGGGCACCGCTGGGCATCCGCGTCAACGTCGTCGCTCCGGGCCCGATCGACACCGACTTCATCGAAGAACCCGCCAGGCTGCAAAATGGACGCGCGGAACTGGCGAAGCTCGTGCCGCTCGGCCGGCTCGGAAAGACTACCGACGTGGCGGCCGCCGTGGCCTACCTGCTCGGCAATCAGGCCGACTTCGTGACCGGGGCCGTTCTGCGAGTTGACGGCGGCCGCTTGTGGTGCTGATCGGGATGCGATGGCACACGATTCGGGGGCCCAGCCGCCGTTGCGGCCGGTCGCTGGACATCCCCTGGCCGGCGGCGTACACTCAGGTGCTGTTACCGGCAACCTTCCCAGGAGGATACATCGATGCGTAGCGCCGCTTTTTTGATTGGGCTGTTGGCCTCCACGACCTGCTTGGGCGCGGAGCGGACCCGCGACGTGGTCGTCTACGGTGGAACCTCGGCCGGCGTGGCTGCCGCGGTACAGGTGGCCAGGATGGGAAAGACGGTCGTGCTTATCGAGCCGGGTCGGCATTTGGGCGGGCTGTCGTCGGGCGGGCTGGGGGCAACCGACATCGGCAACAAGGCGGCCATCGGCGGCCTGTCGCGGGAGTTCTACCAGAGAATCTATAACCACTACCAGCAACCGTCGGCCTGGAAGCAAGAGACGCTCGCCGATTACAAGACAAAGAAGCGCGGTCGTTCGATCGACAAGGACACCATGTGGGGCTTCGAACCGCGCGTGGCCGAAAAGGTCTTCGGCGACATGATCGGCGAGGCAAAAGTGCCCGTCGTCCTCGGCCAGCGACTCGACCTCAAGACCGGCGTGAAGAAGCAAGACGGCCGGATCGTGGCCGTCGTGATGGAGTCGGGTGATATCTTCTGCGGTCGAATGTTCATCGACGCCACCTACGAAGGCGACCTGATGGCCAAGTCGGGCGTGTCGTACGCGGTTGGTCGCGAGGGGAACGACAAGTACGACGAAACGCTTAACGGCGTGCAGGTCGGCAAGGCGATCTACCATCAGTTTATCAAGCCGGTCGATCCGTACGTGCGGCCCGGCGATCCGTCGAGCGGGCTGTTGCCCGGCATTCAGGCCGGCGGCCCCGGCCGGGAAGGACAAGGCGACCGTCGCGTGCAAGCATACTGCTTCCGTATGTGCGCTACCGACTCGCCGGAGAACCGCCTGCCCTGGCCCAAGCCCGAAGGCTACGATGTGCGGCGTTACGAGCTTCTGCTTCGGAACGTCGAGGCGGGCGACCATCGGATCGTCTGGATTCGCACGCGGATGCCCAACTGTAAAACCGACTCGAACAACCGCTACGCTGTCTCGACCGACAACATCGGCATGAACTACGATTATCCCGACGGCGATCACGCCACCCGCGAGCGGATCGTTCGCGAGCACGAGAGCTACCAGAAGGGCCTGATGTGGACACTGGCGAACCATCCTCGCGTTGCCCAGGAGGTGCGCGATTACTTCAGCAATTGGGGGCTGCCCAAGGACGAGTTTGTCGACAACGGCAACTGGCCGCACCAGCTTTACGTGCGTGAAGCCCGGCGGATGGTCGGCCCCTACGTGATGACCCAGCACGACTGCCAGAGCGACCGCATCGCCCCCGACCCGGTTGCCATGGGCGCCTACGGCATGGACTCGCACCACACGCAGCGTTATGTAGACGCCTCGGGTCACGTGCGTAACGAGGGCGACGTCGAGGTGGGCGGCTTCTCGCCCTATCCGGTCAGCTTCCGCTCGATTGTGCCCAAGGCATCCGAGTGTACGAATCTGCTGGTGCCGGTATGCGTTTCGGCCTCGCACATTGCCTACGGGTCGATACGCATGGAACCGGTCTTCATGGTGCTGGGCCAATCGGCCGCCACGGCCGCCGTGCAGGCCATCGAAGAAGAGGCCGACGTGCAGTCGATCGACTACCCTCGACTTCGCAAGCGGCTGCTGGCCGACGGCCAGGTGCTCGCCTGGACCGGTCCACGAAAGCAGACTCCGATCGGAATCGACGCGAAGAAGCTGCCGGGCGTCGTCGTCGACGATCCAGCCGCCCACAAGACGGGCGAGTGGCTCGGAGGAAGAACGGTCGGGCCGTATGTCGGGGCGGGATACTCGCACGACGCGAACGAAGGCAAGGGCCAGAAGTCGGTGCGATTCGAGGCCCGGCTGGCCAAGCCGGGGCGCTACGACGTTCGCCTCTTCTACTCGCCCAACCCAAACCGCGCGACAAACGTGCCGGTCAGCATCGAGCACGCCGGCGGCACGGCGTCGACCCGGGTGAACCAGCGCGAGGCTTTGCCCAAGGGCAGCCAATCGATCTCGCTCGGTGTTTTCAGCTTCACCGCCGGTCGCCCGGCCGCCGTTACGATATCGAACGAGGGAACCAAAGGCTACACCATCGCCGACGCCGTGCAGTTCGTGCCGGTGAAATGAGCTTCCCTCGCCGGGATTTCAAGGTCGCTCAGCGCGGTTTCTTGTCGCCCGGCTCGGCCTTGAACTCGTACGCGCCGACGTCGACGGCAGGGCCCTTGCGGCCGTGTTACACCGTTAATGTCGAGGGGCGGGGCCAACTCTCGGGCGCCGGCGTCGATGGGGGGGGCTGCCGTTCTTGTGCTTGCCGACACGCACCCATGCCGGGCCGGGCCGCGTTTGGCTAGGGTCGATGACGGTTACGTTTCCATGCCCGCCGAGTGGCGAATTCGGGCGAGGAAATCGGAGAGTAACTCCTTGGCATCAGCGTCGGGGAGGGTTTGCGGGTGGGGGTGCATGAGCACGCTCAGCCTGCCCGCGTAGGTATAGACGCAAAACGACGCATCGAGAAGGGGCCGCTGGGGTATGACGAAGTCGACCGCGTCGAGCACGACATTTCCGGCTACCACGCGGCCCTCGCGGCGCGGCAAGGGCAGGCGGCCCAGCACGGGCCCCAGGTTCGACAGGCAGCAGCTTATCTCGCACTTGGTTGCCCGGGTGCGCCCGATCAACCCGCCGGGCATCAGCCGCATCAGGCCGAGCGAAAAGATAAACGTGTACTGCAACTCCATGCGCTTGATGAGGTCCATCTCTTCCTGGATGCTGGCGAGCAACTTGTCGGCGTCGGTGCAGTTGCACGGTTGACGATCAAGGAATACCGAGCTGACCGAGTTAGCCATCGGCATCAGCATGTCCTCCGCCCGACGCAGGTTCATGGGCACCATCATCCGCAACCAGTCCTGCGCGTCGCCGAACTCGTGCCTGCGCCGCCAGGCAGTCAGTACCATGAGCAGGTCGCGGGTCAACAGGTCGTTAACCGTAACTCCCAACGCCTTGGAAGCGGCGATGATGCTGCGGGTCTCGAGGGCCGAGAAATCGTGCCGGCTGGAGCAAGGGTAAGCGGGCGGCGGCAGCGAGTCGTCGATCTCGTCGGCGGTCGGCACCAGTGGCACCGGCTGGCGAGAGAGGAATTTCCAGATCCCGTCCAAGCCCACCGCTTGCTTGGGTGCCTTCTTCAGGGCTTTGCCAAGTGTCAGGCCCGGCGCGCCGCGCTGTGCGAAGCGCTCGACATCCAACTCCGGCAGCACCGCGTCGGGGCCCGGCTCGCCCGTGCGCCGGGCGTAGTCGATCAGCAGATCTTCAATCACGCGGGTCATGCCGAGCGCGTCGGCACAAGCGTGATGGGCCTGGATGATTAGGTCGTGGCCGTCGGGGCGTTCGGTCACCCAAACCCGCGTGCCGGGCTCCTTGGTCAGGTCGATGTAGCCGGTGTTGGGGAACCCGTAGGAGTTCGTCTTCGCCTGCCATTCGATGGTCGGCCGCCAGTCGGGATGGTCGATCCAGACCGGCCGCCGCCAGCGAGCCCGACGTACCGTCGCCCTTAACAGCGCGTGCCGCCCGACCGCGACATCGAGGGCCGCTTCCAGCGCGTCGCGATCAAGCAAGCCGTCGAACCGCAGCCGAAACACACCGCTCATCGGATGGCTCGGCCGGTCGTCCGAGACCATGTATTCTTCTAAACAGGTCAAGGGCAGCGGAAACATGCGTTCCAGATCCTCCGTACTACTAAGGGACCGCGAGAAAATGACTTGACGATTGTGTGCCATCGGTGTTAGCCCGGTCGCCTGCGACCGGAAAGCGAAAGAAGGAATCCCGTCGCAGGCAACGGGGCTAACGAAGGGGTGCCCTCGCGGCGCGCCATCCGGCGTGAAGTTGCTTAAGCAGCCGCTTGACCAACGCGCCGTTCTCCGGCCGGCCGGCTACGTTGACATTCTCCATCGGATCGGCCTGGTGGTCGTACAGTTCGACGGCGACCGACTCCCCGTCCGCGCCGAGCCATTCGGTGAGCCGGTATCGGTCGGTCCGCATCGAGTAGCCCATCCCCAGGCCGTGGCCCGGGATCACGCGGCGGTACTGGCTGAAGGCGGCCGGCTTCCACGGCCGGGCGGGATTCTCGATCAGCGGAACGAAGCTGGTCCCCTCCAGGCCCTCGTCGAGAGGCAGACCGCAGAGCCGGGCGAGTGATGGGTAGATGTCGACGAACTCGACCAGCGCATCGCTACGGCCCGGCTTCTGGCCCGGTACGCTGATGATCAGCGGCGAGTGGGTCGATGTCTCGAAGTTGCTGTGCTTGTCCCACATGCCGTGTTCGCCAAGTTGCCAGCCATGGTCGCCCCAGAGAATGACCACCGTTTTGCGGCGAAGCTTAAGCCGGTCCAACTCGGCCAGCAGCCGGCCGATTTGTGCGTCGACATAGGTAACGCACGCCCGGTAGGCGTGGACCAACTCGCGCGACTTGTCGTCCGGCATGGGGCCGATTTTAGGTATTCCGTAATAGTGGCGAAGGTCGTTCCAGTTGTAAACGGCGAAGGCGGGCGCGTCTTTCGGCGGAAAGGGGTTCGGCGCCAAAGGCAGAGCGTCGTGATCGTACAGATCGAAGTACTTCTTCGGCGCCACGAAGGGCAGGTGCGGCTTGTGATAGCCAACCGCCAGGAAGAACGGCTCGGCCCTCGCCTCGCCCAACACGCCGATCACGACGTCGGTCATATCGCCTTCGCGGAGTGCGTTGTCGGGCACGTCGGGCGCCTCCCAGGGCAGGCCGCCCATCCGCTTCGACTTGGTGATACCGTCGCCCAACTCCCAGGTAAACGTGAGCCGCCGGTAGTCTTCCTTGATGTACCGGAGGATCTGCTTGCCCCGCTCGGTCTGATATTGGTCCTTCTTCGACCGCCAGCGCGGCGCGCTCCAGGACCGCGCGTCGTCCTTATGAAAAACCTTGCCGAACGCCCGGCTCTGGTAGCCGTTGTTTTTGAAGTGCTCGGGCAGGGTGACAACGTCGGGGATCGCCTGGCGGAAATCGCGGTCGAAGGCATGGACCATGGTGGTATCCGGCCGCCGGCCCGTCAAGAGCGACGCCCGCGAGGGCATGCACAACGCCAGTTGACAATACGCCCGCGTAAACAGCGTGCCGGAGGCCGCCAGCGAATCGATATTCGGCGAGATCACCTCCTTGCCATGGCAGCCCAGTTCGGGACGAAGATCGTCGACCGCGATGAACAGGACGTTGAGGCGCTCGGGAGTCTTCGGCGAATCGGCGCGAACGCCGGCGGCCGCCGCGCTTATCACTAACACGCAGGCCCGGGCAAGCCACAACGGTTGCTTCCCGGAGGCCGGAAAGCATCGCAATCTCGCATTCATTGTAGTCTCCTCGTTTTTGCCGGCTTGAGATTATGCACCGCAAGAGCCTTGATCGGCGGATTGACCATCTAGAGATCAGTGTATATTTTACCAGGCCGGCGCCGAGTTCACCACGAAGGGCGTTTCTTGGTCAGTATTGATGGAAACCCGGCCGTGGATGGATCGAACACTCGCTTTCGCCTCTCTCGATTCTCTAGTGCAGGGGCCACTTGCCGTCGCTCATCTCTCGCGGGCCGAGCTTCGTCGGATCGACGACCACGTGCTTCACCTTGTTCCGTTTCCAGGTGTACGTGATGTGTACCTTCCCGTCGTCGGCCTGGATCACGGCGGGATAGGAGAACTCACCCGGCTGGTTCTCCAACACGAGTGCTCCCTTCCACGACTTCCCGTCGCCGGAGACCGCCACGTTCAGCGGCGACCGTGGCCCGCCCCATCGGCCGACTACCGGCGACGCGTGGTTGTAGACCAGCAGGTGGCGTCCGTCGCCGAGCGTTACCGCGTCGATGCCCGAGTTCGGGTTGGGTAGCTCGATGAGCGTCATCGGGCCCCAGGTCTTCCCGGCGTCGTCGGACCAAGCCTCGGCAATCTTTCCCTGGCGGCTGCGGCAGAGGATTTGCAGCTTGCCGCCAGCGTGTAGCAGAACGGTGGGCTGGATTGCGCCGATCTTTGTTCCGTCGCCGAGCGGTTCGCCTCGCTTCCAGGTCGCGCCCAGGTCGGGTGTCGATTCCATGTGTACCCGCCAACCGTTGTCCTCCGTGCTGGAAGGGCACAACAACAAGCCGCCGTCGAGCATGACCGGCTTGTCCTTAATCGGTCCGGCGATACCCTCGGGAAGCCGCTTGGGCTCGGACCACGTCCGCCCACCGTCGGTCGAGCGGATCAGCATTCCCCACCATGTCCGCGGGCTGGGGCCGACCTTGTAGAACAACAGCAACGGACCGGCCTTGGGCTGAAACAGCACCGGGTTCCAGCAGGGATACCGCTTGCCGTTGGGCGACTTTCCGGTAGCCACCTCGACCGGCGCCGTCCAGGCGGACTTCCCTCGCCTGGCGACCCAAACTCCCACGTCGGACTTGCCTTCCCTACTCCCGCCAAACCAGGCGGCGACCAGCCCGTCGCCCATTGTGGGAATCTCAGTCGCGGCAATCGTCGAGGCGTGACACTGCGCAAAGGGAGATTGGTCGAACACGAATTCGGCCATAACGATGCCGGGTTGCTTAACCAGCGGGTCCTCCCCTTCCGCGCCCCACGCCACGGCCGGCACGGCCGCTATCAATAACGCCACTACCATCATCCGGGTGATTCGACTCATCGTGTGTTCTCCTGTTTCATGACGGGCTTGTCAAATGCGTCGCTCATATAGTAGAGGTATCCGGCTTCGGCGTCCAGAACCTCGCGCTGCGATACCGCGCGCGGAGTTCAAACAGTCGGTCAAACGCCCTCCGGTAGAGCCTGAGCCGGATTCGCAAGCATTTGGTTCGTGGCGTCACGGGCGGATGCAGTCGTCGGTGATTAGGCGCGAGGGATCAGGGAAACTGGCCGGAATACCGGGCGCTGTGACTTGCTCTCCTCCGTCGATCCGGCCGGCGACGGCAAGGTTCAGCTCCAGCAGTTGAGCCAGCAGGTCCTTCTTGGGCGAGAAGCCGTAGGCGGCCAGCACGGCGGCGTCGAGCGCGGAGTGAGCGTCTTTCAGCGGGTTCTTGCCGGGCAACTCCAGCGTGCGATAGACGGCCCGCAGCCCGCCCTTGATCTTCTCCAACGCATCACCCCGCACCCGCCGCACCTCCCGACCCGCCTCCACCACCGCCTCGATCTGCTTCACGCCCGGCGATTGCGGCCAGGGGAAAGTGTTGAAGACGGCTTCGCCGAATCGATAGTCGGACTTCAGTTTGGAACATTTCTGAACAAACCACTGCCAATGAACGTCCGATTGAAGGATGCCGAACGAATAGTCGTCGGCAAATGTGAAGACTTGCAGCAGATTGCTCGGACGAATCGATGACTCCACAAAGACAAAGATCGACCGCTTCGTCACTAACGAGCAACACAGATAGCGTGGAATCGACTCAATCAATGATATCAATTCGGGGCGGCCAAACGATAACTGCCACCATTTGGCAAGAAACGCCTTGTGATGCGGGCGTACCTTGCCGTGTTCATCAATGCCCTCTTGTGCTTTACGTTGACGGTCTGGCAGGACGTGTTTCTTCACCCATTCAAATGCAGTCTGATGTCCGGCTGCTTCCAGTTGATCCACTTGACCGAAGTCGAGGACAAAACGATCGGGTCCCCCGTCACCGCTCAACATTTCTCGCCCGTTCAAATAAGGGTACAGGACTCGCGCTGATTTCGGGTCGCGATCGATGATCTGCTTGCGCTCCTCATCGGTGAGCAAAAACGCCTCGTGGCCGAGCATCTGGCCGTTGAAGGAGCACTGCGGCTTGATGTTGCAGCGCAGCGTCGTTGCGCCAGCTACGTCCGTTACGTCAGAAAGCGCGGAATTGATCTTCGCACTATCACGAAACGCGAGCTCATACTCTTTCGACGCAGGCCCACTTCCCTTCTTGCGAATCTTCTTCTTTCCGGGCGCTGCATCGACCTTGAACCAGAGCCTCCGTTTTTCGGGAATCAAAAGCTGCTCGCGCACCCGTTCCTTCTCGGTTTTCGTCCAGCGCAAGTTGGCCTTTTGATGCTTGACCCAGTTGGCAATGGAGACGTGGACGTTGGCTTCGCCCGACCAGGGTTGGTTGTCGACCGCCTCGATGATCGTGCCACCGGCGGCGATATGGTCCAGGCCGCCGACGCGGGACTTGTTGTTGCGGATGTTTTGCGTGCCGACCAGACCGGCTCGGCCAGTCACCGGATCGGCGGCCGTACACTCGGGCAGATGATCGTGCGCCTTGCGAAACCACAAAACGCAGTAGTCGGCCATGCCCGGCACGTCGGGATAGGCCCCGCGTATGGCGTTGACGTAGTCCGGCCCGAGGTCGGGCTTGAGCTTCTTGGCGCCGTTGAACGGCGGATTGCCGATAATCACGTCGGCCTTCGGCCACTCGACGGGAACCGGCTTGCCGTCTTCAAGCAGCGGACGCCGCCAGTTGCCGCGCTGATCGGAAAGGCCCATCAACTCGGAGCGGATTAGCGCGTCGCCGGCGATGAAGTTGGCGTCGAGGTTGTCCAACGGCAGGGCCCGTTCGTCCATCTTCAGTTCGTCGATGGCCAGCTTTCGGGCGATCATCATCGTCACTTTGGCAAGCTCGATACCCAGCGGATTGATGTCGATGCCGTACAACTGATTGGCCGTGACAAAACCGATCAGCCGCTGTTCGTCCTTCCGCGTGGATACTTCCTTGATCCGCTGGAAGATTCGCGACTCCAGCCGCTTCATTTCGCGATAGGCGATGTAAAGGAAATTTCCGCTTCCACAGGCCGGATCGAGCACGGTGAATTCCGTCAACCGCTTCCGCAGTTCCAGCAGGCGCTTAATGGATCGGGCGTTTTCGATCAGTTCCCGCCAGGGTTTGACAATCGTCGGGCCGACGATCTTCATGATGTCGACCGGCGTGGTGAAATGTTGACCGTAGGCGCGGCGTTCGGTCTGGTCGATCGAATGCTCGAAAAGCGTGCCGAAGATTTCCGGACGCACGTTCGACCAATTCGCTTCGGCCGCCTTGCGTAGTTGGGCAATCTCGTCCGGATAGAGTTCGAGCCGGGCGGGTTCGGCAAACAGCCCCCCGTTGAAGTAGTCAACTCCCTTCAGTCGCCCGCCCGCCGTTATTCCCGGCGTGTTCATCTCGACAAACAGTTGCCCCAACAGGTCAAAGCTCTTGTGCGGCTTGTCGCATTCTTCGAGCAAACGGCTGAACATGTACTGGTCGAGCAAGCCGATATCTTCGGAGAAGAGGGCGACCAGCGATTGCAGAATGAAATGCTGAGCCAGTTCGCGGTCAACCCCGCGAGTCACCAGCTTGTTGAAGCAGGTAGCCAAGCGGTCCGCCGCGCCTCGCGTGACCTCTTCCTGGTCGTTGATGAAAACCGGCTTTTCGGGCGTGGGGAAGAGGAACGCGAGCGGGCCGTCGCGCCGCGGAAGGTCCTCGATACGCAACTTATCGAGAGGCGAGTCCATTTGGGTCTCGAAGTCGTAGACCCAGAACTCGTCAAAATTGCACAAAAGCACGTAACGCGGCCGGTCGGGTACGAGCCGCACCCAATAGTCGAACGCCTGGCGGAAGTGACGCGAAAGGTCCTCGCCGCGCTTCTTCATCTCGATCAGCACGATCGGCTTCCAAACGTAGTCGGCAAACGCCATCCCCCCGCCGTCCTCGCGGGATTTGCGAACGCGAAACTCGGGCGTGCCGCCAACGTCCAGACAGCCGGGCTGACCAAACGCCTGGAACAGGTGATCGAGGAATATCTGCGCTTCGCCCTTCTCGTCGCCCGTGATGTTCTTACCCACCCACTCGACGAAAGACTCTAGGCGGTCGCTTCTTATTCCTACCATGGCGCGAGATCCTCAACTAAGCCGTTACTTCTTCAACTGGCGTGCCAGAAGGAAGCATTGTGGCAGGTCCCGTATGCACGGCAAGCCCCAATCGCGGGAGCAGGTGGCAGGAACTCCGATTGCCCGACAATCGGTTGAGAGTACCGCGCGGGTGGGGTGGGTGTCAACCATCCGTTCCGTTGGTCGGCTTTTCGGCTGCCATTGATCAGCGAAGCACTCCGCCGCCAAGGGCATGTGGCGTCTGGCCGTCGGCGGT
>CAZDHN010000062.1:0-15176 GCA_964505115.1 uncultured Planctomycetaceae bacterium | reverse complement strand
CGCCGGCCTCGTCCATTCGGCCCGCGTAACCAGCCAGGCGGACGGGGAAGTCGGGTGTGATGTCGATCTGGGCCATGCCGACCGGCACGGCGCCGTCGGGCAGCGCGGCGGCAAGGCTCAAGGACGGTACGGCCACCAATAGAACAATCAACCACGCAAGCGAGTGTCGGCGAAGCATCGCAATCTCCTTCTGGTCTTTCGCGGCCGAGAAGCCGCTGGAGGGTCAAACGGCAATATTCCACGTAACCGTTCGTGAAACTCGGAACCATTCCGTGGCAACGTTCCAATGCACGGTACAGGTGGAATTGTCGCCAAATGTCTTTGTATTGTCAAGTTTGCCGGTGGAAATTGAATCCGCCAGCGGCTTTCGCGGGAAAACCAGTTCCACACCCGGATTTGCATCCCGGGCCCGATTCGCGTATCATCTTGGTGGCCGGCCCGCGAGGCTGGGAGGGAGTTCGAGCATACTATCCACTAGCCAGGAGGTTATCGAGATGTCCAAGCCTGATAAATTGTCCCGACGCCAGTTCATGGGCAAGTCGGCCGTAGCCGGCGCGGCGGTCCCGCTGTTTGTTTCCTCCAATGTCATGGCCAAGCCCGGTAAGCCGGGCGCCAACGACAAGATTCAGCTTGGCCTGATCGGCGCGGGCGGGATGGGCCGAGCCAACCTGAGAAACTGCGCGAAATCCGACGACGTGGTTGTCACCGGTATCTGTGAAGTCTGGAAAGAACGCCGCGATGCAACCATCGCCAAGTACGATGGGAAGCCCAAGCCCTACAACGACTATCGCGAGCTACTCCAACAGAAAGACGTGGACGCGGTGATCATCGCCTCGCCTCCGCACTGGCACGCCCTGATGGCGATCAATGCTTGCGAGGCCGGCAAGGATATCTACCTGCAGAAGCCGATGACACTCAGCCTGGGCGAGTCGCTGGCCGTCAAGGCGGCCGTGAAGAAACACAAACGCATCAGCCAGGTCGGCACGCAGATCCACGCCGGCCCGAACTATCATAGCGTGGTCGATCAGGTTCGCTCCGGCAACCTGGGAAAAATCAGCGTGGCCCGGACCTTCAACATGCTCAACATGGGAGTCGAGGGCGTCGGCAACGATCCTAACTGCGAGGTGCCCAAGGGGCTCGATTGGGAACTCTGGGTCGGGCCCGGCCCAATGCGACCCTGCCATCCGATGATCATCAAGACCTCGGGCACCCATTCGGCCTTCTTGGATTACAGCGGCGGCTGGGCGGCCTGTTGGGCTCCGCACATCATCGACCTGCCCGTCTGGGCACTCGATCTGGGGTTGCCCACCATGGTCAGTTCCTCTGGTGGGCGGTACGTCTGCCGCGACGCCGGCGATGCCTACGATACGCAAGAGACCGTTCTGCAATATCCCGGCTTCACGCTCACCTGGATGATGTCGCAGATCAACTCGTACCGCTTCGATGTTAAGGGGCGAGTGGGAATCTACTTCCACGGCACCAACGGGACACTGTTCGCCGACTACGGCACCAATAAGGTCGTGCCCGAAGGCGATCGAATGAAGGACGCCAAGGAGCCGGAGAAATCGGTTCCCGACTCGCCGGGTCACGAACTAGAATGGGTTGAGTGCATTCGCAGCCGCAAGCAGCCCATCTGCAACGTGGCCTATCACCACAAGGTGAACGTGCCGATCGTGTTGGGCACCCTCTCGCTGAAGCTAGGCCGCGCGATCCAATTCGACCCGGCCACCGAAAAGATCGTCGGCGACCCCGAAGCAGCCGCGCTGAGCGTGCCCGAGTATCGGGCGCCCTGGAAATTCCCGGCGGAATACCTGTAGAGGCTACGGAAGGGGACAGGTCCATGTTTTCGGCCAACGGCTCAGCCGAAAAAGACGTCTCCTAGCCGAAAAATGGACCAGTCCCCAACTGGCCGTGAGCGGTTTCGGATATCGCTATTCACCCGTGGCGGACGGTGGCTTGGGCGGCAACGGCTCGTTCGGTCGGACGCCGTACTTCTTCTGTCGAGCGCGTCCCCAGGGGCAGCCGCCCAAGGTGATTAGCATCTCGACGGATTGGAGGATCCGGGCGATCCGGTTGCCCTGCCTTGCCCTTGTGCAGATTGGGCAACTCGATTCACAGTATTCGGGATCAAACATCTTTGGACCTTGACCTTTCTTTAGGCGAGCGATCTGAGCCACTTGAAGGGGAAGAGCATCGACACCTTCTTCTGATACTCACGATACGCCTCGCCAAGCTCCATGACAAGCTTCCGTTCCTCCAAAACAGTACCCACCAGCAGATAGACCGTAAGCACGGCGTTGGTGACCAGCGTGGCCATGGTGAAGGAACGATAGTCTACCCAGATGAGTATTATTGCCCCCAAGTACCAGGGATGCCGGATCACGCCCAGGATTCCCGAGGTACTCAACTGGCCGGCTTCGGTCAGGGCGCCGTGCGACTCGCCCGTCGTTATTTGACGGACACCCAAGACCTGGAGCGTATCGTATTGCCTTGCTCCGGCGAGGAACAGAAAGCCCGCAAGCGCCAGCAGCAGAACTTGAAACACGACCGGGAACCCTTCCCAGCGAAAAAGCACTTCCCCGTCCAGCGACCGACCGTAGAGCATTACCGGTACGACTGTCGCGACTGCCAGGAGATTGAAGACCAGGCGATAGCAGCGGTAGTGCGTACCCAGCCGACGCCCAAAGAACTCCGTGGCCGTCACGGAGATCATCCCGCTGTGAAAGGCACACCAGGCGATCCAAAATATGGCGAGCAGAAGGTGTTCCATGGTCTTCGCCGGTTCACATTGTGGCGTCTCTTCGGGGGCGTTGCCGCCGATGGTTCGCCTTTCGTGGTAACGAAGCCCGGCTGCCTTCGAGAATACCTGCCGCAGGTTGCCTGTCAAGGGTGCCGTAAGCCTCCGCCGGCTATTTGACCTGGCACGCCGCTTGCGGTAGGCTCACGTCTGCAAATTCCCGGCCAAGACAATCGGTGGGAGGCCTATCTGTCCTCGAAGCTCGCCGAACTGACGGAGTTGATTATGAAACACCTACTCATCGTTCCCATTCTCTGTATTTCCGCAATTCACGCTCATGCCGCCGAGCGGTTTCTGGTTAAGGAGGGCCGGCCCGGGGCGCAAATCGTCATCGCCGAAAGCCCGCCGCGCACTACGAGACTGGCGGCCAGGGAACTCCAAACATATATGGAAGAACTCTCCGGGGCGAAGCTGCCGATCAGCACCGAGCCGAGCCCGCGGAGCCCCGTCACGATCTACGTCGGCCGCAGTCCCCACACCGACAAGCTGAAGATCACCACTGGCGAGCTGAAACACGGCGCTTATCGCATGGTGTCGGGCGACAACTGGCTTGTGCTGATCGGCGACGACACCAACTTCACGCCCATCGAACCGTGGCCGCGTAGCCATAGCGATTGGACCAGCGGCCGAGTACATGCCGAGTGGGACAAGATAACCGGCGCGAAATGGGGCAATGCCATGCCGCAGATGCGGAAGCACTACACCGGCCGGGCTTGGGACTTCGGCAAGCCGCCCGCCGAGCAGATTGACAAGAGTGACACGATTCACGTCTGGGGTTTCGACGAGCGCGGTTCGTTCAACGCCGTCTGCGGATTCCTCCGCGACCTGGGCGTCCGCTGGTACATGCCGGGTGAGTTGGGTGAGGTCGTGCCGTCGATGGCAACGATTCCCCTGCCCAAGGTGGACAAGACGGTGCAGCCCGACTTCGCCGTCCGCCGCGTCAATTTCCGCTTTGGCGTGCATGGCCGCGACACGGCGATGTGGGCGATGCGGCTGGGCATCCGCGATCCCCACGGACTGCAAATCGCCCACGGCCTGCACACCATGACGCATCGCGACGAAATCCTCCAGGCGCATCCCGACTGGTTCGCGCTCTACGGAGGCAAACGCCACAACCAGCCCGGCCAGCGGCTCAATCAGTTGTGCTACTCCAATGAAGAGCTTTTTCGGGAAACGCTCCGCTACGTCCGGGCGATGTTCGACCATTACAAATTCGACGTGGTCTCGGTCATGCCGCCGGACGGCTACACTTCCATCTGCCAGTGCCCGCTTTGCGAGGGCAAGGATACGCCCCAGCGCGACAACCGCGGGCGGTTGTCCGATTATGTGTGGGAATTCGTCAACCGCGTGGCGAAGCAGGTTAAGAAGACTCATCCCGACAAGATGATTTCCAATTGCGCTTACGGCGTTTACACGCTACCGCCGCTAAAGATCGACAAGCTGGAGTCGAACGTGCTGGTCTGCATCGTCGGCGGGCGGCGCCCGACCAACAGCCGGCCCGAGCAGCAGGAAGAGATCCGCAAGCTGCGCGAGGGCTGGGTGGCGAAGACCGACAACCCGATCATGATCTTCGAGAACTACCCCTTCACCGACCGGGGCTGGTATCTACCCTCTTATGTGCCGCACGTGATCGGCCAGAGCATCAACGCCACCAAGGGCGTCTCGCGGGGCGAAGACATTTGGCTCTCCGTCCGGCAGGACTTCGACAAGGTGGCAATCGGCTACAACCATTTCCCCGTCTACTTCACCGCGCGGATGTACTGGGGCGGCAAAGAGCAGGACGTCGACACGCTGTTCGACGAATACTGCCGCCTCTTCTACGGGCCGGCCGCGGCGGAAATGAAGGCCTTCTTCGAGTACTGCGAGGCCAATTGGCAGGAGATGGAGAAAGACAAGGCCACGGTGGACCGTGCCTTCGCACTCTTCGACGCCGCCCGGCAGAAAGCCGACGCGGGCTCCATGTATGGCAAGCGCATTGCGGTAGTGGCCGACTATCTCAAGTCGCTAAAGAACAAGGGCGAGCAGCTTGCAAAGAAGCGTGGCCTGGTGCCGAAGCTGCGTCTGGTTCGGGATGCCGCGGGCATCGTGATCGACGGAAAACTGGACGACGAATTCTGGCAAAAGGCTCTCAGTCACGCCGTCGGCCGCTTGCGGGAACTAGAGACCGGCCGTAAGCCGATCTTCGGCACCACGTTCCAAGCCGCCTGGGGCAACGACGGCAACGTCTACTTCGCCATCCGCTGCGACGAGCGGCCGGGCGAGCCGCCTAACGTCGGAACGAAAAGGAAGGGAGATCAGGCGATTTGGTACGGCGACGCGGTCGAGATACTGCTGGAAACCGACTCGCACTCCTATTACCAAATCGCCGTCAATCCGTCCGCTGCGTTGGTTGATCTGGACCGCGGCGCGGCGAAGAAGGCGTGGTTCGGCTGGGATTCGCAGGCCGAAGTCGCCACGCGCGTGGCCGCCGATCACTGGACCGTCGAGATACGCATACCGGTGGTGCGGGATGAAAACGATCCCTTGCATCAGGTCATTGGTCGCAAACCGACCCAAAGTCTTCCCTGGCACTTCAACATCTGCCGCCAGCGCATTCGCGAAAGCGGCGCCGAGTATTCCGCTTTCTCCCCGACCGGTGCGGCGGGCTTCCACGAGCCACTAAAGTTCGCGCAGCTTTACGAAGGCAGGTCTCACCAGTTCGACCACGCGCCTACCGGCGATTACCTCGAAGCCGGCCGGGCCGCCTCGGCGCTGATGCAGCAGCGCAAACACGCCGAAGCGATCGCCGCCTTCACGTCAATGGCCGAGGGCGAAGCGACGGACCTGCAGAAGTCCGACGCTTTGAAACAGGCGGCGGCCTGCGCCCGGTCGCTTAAGGATTACGACCGGGCCATGAAACTGGCCGAGCGGATTCCTCTGCAGTCCGTGGCCAAGACCGCGCGAATGCAGAATCTGCTGGCAATGCGGAAGTCGGCCGAGTTGATCGAGCAATTCAAGGATGAGGGAATCGACGCCTGGCCGTTCTGGCAAGTGGGCGAGGGCTTGCTGGCTCGCGGACGCGCCTTCAGCCTGATCGGCGAGGGCAAGGCGGCCGAAGCCGATCTGCAAAAGGCGCTGGAGTTCACCACCGAAAATCGCGCCCTGCTGGACGTCTGGCTGACGCTCGGCGGCAATCGCGAAAACAACCTGAAAGACGACGCCGCGGCGCTGGAAGCCTACCAACAGATCGCCGCGGCCGATCGCAACAACGGTAGCGCGACCTATTTTCGCGGCGTGCAGGGTGCCGCGCGAATGCTGCGCAAAGCCGGCAAGTTTGATGAGGCGCTCGCCGTCTTGCGGAGGGTCGATGTGGCCAAACTCCACGGCTACTGGCGTGGTTCCATGCTCCTGGCCCTCGGCGAAACGCTGAAGACCGCCGGCCGGAACGACGAAGCCCTGGCCGCCTATCGAAAAGTCCTGGCCGACGATTCGGTCATCCCCCAGCATGGGAAAGCAGCGACGGAGGCGATCCGGGCCGTGAAATAGCGGCTATCCACGCTGGCCGTCGATACCCCCGTACCGGCGGGCCTATTCCAGGGGGGGAATTTTCGTGCAATAATATGCCTTGGAACGAACGAATAGTCGACAAATCTGGTCGGCTAGGGCTTTGGCGGGAAGAGGTATTCTCATGACTTCACGACGCAAGGCGTTCACACTTGTCGAACTGCTGGTGGTGATTACGATCATCGGCATTCTTATTGCACTGTTGCTGCCGGCCGTTCAGGCCGCAAGGGAAGCGGCGCGCAGAACGTCCTGCGTCAACAACATGAAGCAGCTCGGGCTGGCTACCCACAACTTCCAGGCGGCGTTTGGAATCTATCCGCCCAGTTTTGTGATTGAACCGAAGACGTCGCTGAGCACCAATAACGGCTCGTGGTCGATCCACGGCCGATTGCTGCCGTATGTCGAGCAGGGAAACGCCTATACTCGCGTGCGGTTAGATCTGGCTTGGGACGATCCGATAAACAGGAACACCGGCGTGCCCACAATGCGGATACCGACCTTTCTCTGCCCCAGCGAAGTGAACGATACCGTCCGCGTCGACTCGGGCGGAGCGCCCAAGGTCTATCCGCAGAACTACGGATTCAACTTCGGCACCTGGTTCGTTTACAACCCGCTGACCAACCAAGGCGGCAACGGCTCCTTTTACGTCAACAGCCGACTTACTCCGGCGGCATTCGCCGACGGGCTGAGCAACACGCTTTGTGCCGCCGAGGTGAAAGCCTTCACGCCCTATTTCCGCAACACGGGCGACCCGGGCCCCGCGATACCGTCCTCACCCGCCGATCTGGCGGCATTTGCGAGCGGCGCCCAATTCAAGCTTGGGCCGACCACCAACAGCAACACCGGCCATACCGAGTGGCCGGACGGACGAGTGCATCATAGCGGGATAACGACAACCTTCACCCCGAACAGGCCGGTGCTCTATCAGCACTCCGACGGCAACACCTACGACATCGACTACAACTCGCAACAGGAAGGCAAGAGCGACACGCAGCCGACCCATGCGGCCGTCACCGCGCGGAGCTATCATCCGGGCGTGGTCAACGTGGTGCTGATGGACGGCTCGGTCAGGTCCGTCTCCGACAGCATCCGGCTCGATATTTGGCGGGGCCTCTCGACGCGCAACGGTCGAGAGGTGATCCAGGCCAATTCGTTCTAGTGCTTTGACAAAGCACTAGTGCAGAGCTATTCGTACAAGTGGCGCCGTGGCCAGGCTTGCCTGGTCACGGTCTGCTTCCGCGCGCCGAGTGGCTATTCGCTCGGTTCCTGCCGGGCGACGATTTCCGCCTGCTGGGCGGCGATCATGGCCTGTTCGGCTTCCGAATTGTTGCCGGCTTTCTGGCAAATCAGGCTCATTGCCACGAAACTGAAGGGATCTTGCGGCTCCAACTCGCAGACCTTCCGAGCATGTTCGATCGCCTCGTCATGGCGGTCCAAGCGGCTCATGAACACCCCCAGCGCCGCGTAAGCCAGTGCGTAGGCCGGCTCGTCCGCGGCTAGCTGCCGTAGCTTGGCAATCGCCTCCTCCATCTTCCCCTGCTGTTGCAGTTCGATTGCCTCGTCGTATAGCTCTTCTTTGCTCGGCATGGTAGACCAACTCCAGTTCGCTGAACTTCGTTAAAAACCTAACGGTCTTTGAGGTTGGTAGTACAGTCTACGGTCGGAGCCCGCCCAGGACCAGGGCCCTGGCGTTTGAAAGCGTATCCACCCCCAATGGCCGGCCCAGGAAATTACCTACTCGCCTCATTTTGCCTGCATTATCGTTAAGTTCGGTAGAATAAGAAAACCCGACCCAATGCGCGTATCGAGTTGAATCAGTCGATATTAGTCAACCGATAGAGAAGTTGTCGGGGGGGCGAGTTGCTGGCACTTCCGCCTATCGACGCACGAACCTCGCCGCGTCGCCGCTACCCGCTCGCCCAAACAGCGGTCGGTGGCGTATATATCACGCACGGCCATGAACTGCGATTTTGACGTCATTGCATAATAAGACGGAACCTCGGTTTGTGACCGCGTTGAGTATACCACGCACA
Source organism: uncultured Planctomycetaceae bacterium (assembly GCA_964505115.1). Taxonomy (GTDB): domain Bacteria; phylum Planctomycetota; class Planctomycetia; order Pirellulales; family Thermoguttaceae; genus CAZDHN01. Next base: position 6,803 of record CAZDHN010000062.1, on the reverse strand, counting down.
CTATCCCTGCTTCGAGGTCACATCCCGTGAGCATCCATCCGCTGGCCTACGTTCATCCCGAGGCGAAAATCGGCCGAAATGTCGAGATCGGCCCGTTCTGTGTCGTGCAGTCGGGCGCTTCGATCGGCGATGGCTGCATTCTTGAGAGCCATGTGGTTGTCAAAAGTTTCGTCGAGATGGGAGAGAATAACCACATCTTCGATGGTACTATTGTGGGGGGACTGCCACAGCATGCAAACATGCCGCCACACCCGGGCGGGGTTATCATCGGCTCGGGCAACACGATTCGGGAGAACTCCACTGTCCATCGAGCACTGGACGAAAAAGCGAATACGGTCATCGGAGACAACAATCTGCTGATGGCCAACGGGCACGTTGCACACGACTGCCAGGTCGGTTCCAACATCATCTTCGCCAACAATCTGACAATGGCCGGACACGTGACCGTCGAGGACCGGGCCTACATTTCCGGAGCGGTCGCCATCCACCAGTTCTGCCGAATCGGCTCGCTGGCAATGCTCGGTGGGCAGGCCCATGTTACAAAGGACGTGCCGCCCTACGTGACCGTCGACGGGCTGAGCAGTCTGGTCGTCGGCCTGAACCAGATTGGCTTGCGCAGGGCCGGCTATTCGGCCGAGGACATCCGCCGGTTGAAGGCGGCCTATCGGGTGATCTACCGCAAGGGACTCGACTGGAAGGATATTCTTCCGCGACTCCAGGCGGAATTCCCCCAGGGACCGGCCGCTCGCTTCTATCATTTCCTCGCCGCCACCACGCGCGGAATCGTCTTCGAACGTCGACTACCTCCCAACGCGACCATCAAGCTCCGCCGCGAACCGCGGGTAGAGTCTCCCGCGCAGCGCAAGGCCGGCTAGTGACGAGAGTAGCCGCGATCGTAGGGTGCCACTGGCGTCTCGCCAGTGTTGATTAGCCCGGAGCTTGCTCGTTGGTATTCCCAGAGGCCGCCGCGCGTCTACCGATTTGTGGCCGCACAAGCGAGAATACGCACGTACGCCCAGCGATCTCCCGAGACAACAACGAGCAAGCTCCGGTTTGTATTGCACTGGCGAGACGCCAGTGGCACCCGGAAACCGCTCCGTCTTCCGGTCGCGGGCGACCGGGCTAACTTAGCCAGTAGCCCACTTCGCAAGAATGCGGACGCACTGCCCATTACTTGACGCCAAACGACCCTTCCGGTAACTTCGGGCCACGTGGCGAACGTAATCACCCAACCCGAACGGCAGTGTAACAATGCCCGCAACAATGCCCCAAACTCTGGCCGGCGTACCCTGGATAGATTGGCTTGTTATCTTCGCCTACCTGGTGGGTATTACAATAATCGGCACCTGGGCCGTCCGGAAAGTGAAGAGTTCGGCCAGCTTCTTCATCAGCGACCGCGGGTTCGGCAAGCTGATGATGATCTTCTTCAACTTTGGCACCGGCACCCACGCCGACCAGGCGGTGAGTGTCTCGGCAAAGACCTACAACAGCGGGGCCTCGGGCATCTGGTATCAGTGGCTCTGGCTCTTCTGCACGCCGCTTTATTGGATCATCGCGCCCATGTTCCGGCGGATGCGGGCGGTCACCACGGCCGACTACTTCGAGGCCCGATTCACCCGTAGCGTCGCCGTGCTCTACGCGGTGACGGGAATCATCCAACTGACGGTCAATATCGGCGTCATGCTCAAGGGCTCCAGCGCCATGATTACGGCCGTCTCGGGCGGGTCGATCGATCCGAACATCGCCATCTTCGCCATGACGGCCATGTTCCTCATCTACGGCGTGGCCGGCGGGCTCAGCGCGGCTATCGCCACCGATTTCGTTCAGGGGATACTCACTATCGTGCTCTCGTTCCTCATTCTCCCCTTCGCCCTGGCGGCGGTCGGAGGAATGACCGGCATGAGGGCAACCATCGCCAACGATCAGATGTTCAGCCTCGTGGCGCCGGGTGAAATCGGGCTGCTTTATATTACCGTCATTACGCTCAACGGCCTGATCGGCTATGGATGCCAGCCGCACACGATGAGCCTTTGTGCCGCCGGAAAAACCGAGATGGAAGCCCGGGTGGGCATGACCCTGGGAATGTTCATCAAGCGGCTATGTACCGTGGCCTGGGTGCTGACCGGCTTGTGTGCCCTGGCCTGGTATATCCAACACCCGCACCCTGAAGGGTTCCATGTCGACCACGTCTATGGCCTGATGGCCCGCGAGTTGTTGCCTACCATAATGCCGGGTCTGGTGGGGCTGTTCATCGCCTCGATGCTGGCCGCCGTGATGAGTTCCTGCGACGCTTTCATGGTCGCCTGCTCGGCCCTGTTCACCGAGAACATCTACCGCAAGATGATCGTCACCGACGCACCCGACCGGCACTACATGTGGGTCGGCCGGCTGGTCTCGGTGCTGGTCGTGGTGGCCGGCATCCTTTTCGCCTTCAGCCTGGAGAGCGTGGTCAAGGGGTTGGAGATATTCTGGAAGGTCTCGGCCATGATGGGGCTGGCGTTTTGGGTCGGGCTCTTCTGGCGACGCACCACGGCCGCCGGGGCCTGGGCCGGCGTGCTGGTTAGCTACGCCACCTACCTGTTCACCAGCAAGATCAAGATCGTCAATACGGTGCTTTGGGACTTCAACGCCCAGTACCTCGACAAGCTGCCGGCCTTCATGCTCTTCACCGATCCCAGCGACCCGACCGCCCAACCCCAGTTCTACCTGCCCTGGCAGATGATGATCTACCTGTCGACCGGCTTCGTGGCCCTGGTGGTTGTCAGCCTATTGACGAAGCCGGAATCCAAAGCGAAGCTCGACCGCTTCTACGCCTGCCTGCGGACGCCCGTGCTTACGAAGGAGCCCGAGACCGAGCCGTTCACGCTCCCACCCGGCGTCGAGGCCCCACCCCGCCGCGTGCTGATCGATCTGCCCGGCTTCGAGATTCCCCGCCCCGGCCTGATCGACATAGCCGGCGTGCTGGGCGCGTCGGCCGCCGTAGTCGGCCTGATCGCCGCCGTCTACTGGATATTCAGTTTGGGATAGACGTGAAGCGGTCGTACGTATCCGCTCGATTCGTCCCAAGTGAATCGACAATAGCCGCCAGCGGAAGCTGGCGGTTGCCGGCTGCGGCAGTCCCCACCCGACACCATGAGCGAGCCGAAGAGTAACCGCCAGCTTCCGCTGGCGGCTAACCACGGCGAGTGGTAACCACATTGTATCTTCGTATGGATGCGGTACAATCTGGTGAGCTTACACGATTCGGATGGACGGCCGAACAAGTTCTGTGAGTAATAGTCATGCGTAAGGGCAAGCTCCAACAAGACCAGCAACCCGTTGTGTCGGAATCGCCACCATCCCCGAGTGGAACGGACGCTGGCAAGGACGACATTACGCAGAGTGCATGGTTGAAGATGTGGCACACTTACCGTGATGGCCTCACATCCTGGGAGAAGGTCAAATTTCTCGGCCTTGTGTTATCCCCTGCATTCGTTGTACTCCTTACCGTTGGCAGTGCCGGATTTTGGCTGGCCAAATCACTCTCAGAGAGCAAGCTGGACAAGCAAGCGGCAACAAGTGAGAGGGAAATGGCTAAGCTGGAGCAGAGGAACGCAAACCTCCAGCGACAATTGGATGAGAAGGGTGTGGAGAACGGGGTAACACTCGAAAATGCTAAGCTTGCCAATCTGAGCTATGTCAAGTTTGTGGAGCAGCTAGATGAAGCCAGGAATAGCGATAATCTGAGCACGTTCATTGATCAATACGAAGATAAGAAGGTCACCTGGGATTGTGTGATCTTGGAAATAGACGCCGTGGGAGAATGGTACAAGATCGCCACGAGCGAAAACGCTGCACAGAAGAACCAAGCCTTCGCCCAGTTTCGTTTGGGTGAGTTTGATCGCTTTGTCAAGGAGGGTGACCAAAAGAGGGTCGATGCCCTATTCGTTAACGCAGACAGCAAGGGCATCCTATTGCGTGACTGCCGTTTTGCGCCCGACCAGAAGCAACCCTAACTGATACAAGAAGGCACCTAACGGTGGCCTGATGCTGAAACCTTCTTTTCAAGACTCCCAACTCTCTTCTGGAGTTTCTGCACCTGATCCTTGAGATGATCCACTTCGGTCTGTAGAACGCCCGATTCGTTTACCGTCGTCTGCTCGTAACACGGAACGCATCGTTCGTAAACAAAGGGCTGGCATGGTGCATAATAAATTCTGTTGGGAGAGCATTGCGTTGGCGGGCATTGCCAAGGGGCAAAACTGTACGATGGGCAAATCCTCGGCACACTTCCGCAGCCTAAGGACCATTGTGCCTCAGCCGATTCAGCACACGCCAGCAGGCCAAGGGCGATTACGCTTGCCACCAAGTTTTTCATGACCACGTGTCTCCCGAGCAAGCACATAAACAGGAATGTGGCGCAAACCACACCCGCCAAAGGCAGGATGCCCTAGTACGAGAATAGACCACGCTACTGCACCGGTCAACATGCAAGCCATGTTTCCTGGCGAATAAATTGTCCGCCCTCCTTGCAGTATTCGGCCGCAATTACTAAGGATCTAGCCAAATGGGTTGGCTGTAAATACCACCGTAGACGCTGGTTATCGCCATAAGCGGCTCAAAACCACGCAAATCGTGCGGATATCTATCCACCCCCCGCAAACACCGTATAATCCAGTATGATGGTGCACCTCCCTTGTGAGCGACAAACATGCCAAAGCAAGGTTATGCGGGTCCGTTGGAGAAGATCGACGCCTGCCTCTGGCGGATCCCGAAAAGTTACAAGGACGGAATGCTGGTCGAGGGGCGGATCTTCGCCGACGATCGACTGCTCGAAGATATCCGCGCCGACCAGGCGCCCGAGCAGGTGGCTAACGTGGCCATGCTGCCGGGTATCCAAACGGCCAGCCTGGCCATGCCCGATATCCATTGGGGATACGGGTTCCCGATCGGCGGAGTCGCGGCGACCGATCCGGCCGATGGTGGCGTGATCTCGCCGGGCGGGGTCGGTTACGATATCAACTGCGGGGTCCGGCTGGTTCGCACCAAACTGAATCGGGCCGACGTCCAGCCGCGGATCGGCCAACTCACCGAGGCCCTCTTCCGCCGCATTCCCGCCGGCGTGGGTCGAGGCGGACCGTACCACTTTGGCGACAAGGAACTCCGCCGGCTGCTGGCCGAGGGCGTCCGACTGCTGAAAACCAAGGGACTGGCGACCGACTCCGACCTGGAACACACCGAGGCCGGCGGATGCCTAGCCGACGCCGACCCGGCCGCCGTCAGCAAACGGGCGATTAAACGCGGCAGCGACCAATGCGGCACGTTGGGCTCCGGCAACCATTTTCTCGAAGTCCAGGTGGTCGAGGAGATATTCGACGAGCTGGCCGCCCGGACGATGGGCCTGGAGGTCGACGGCATCTGCGTGATGATCCATTCCGGCTCCCGCGGCCTGGGCTATCAGGTATGCGACGACTCGCTCCGACTGCTGCGCAACGCGCCGGCCCGGTACGGCTTCCAGCTACCCGACCGCCAGTTGGCCTGCGCTCCGGTCGATAGCCCCGAGGGACAGGAGTACCTGGCCGCAATGCGCGGGGCGGCCAACTACGCCTGGGCCAATCGGCAACTGCTGATGTGGCAAACTCGCGAGATATTCGCGGAGTTCTTCGGCCAGAGTTGGGAATCGCTGGGGATGGGCCTGATTTACGACGTCGCGCATAATATCGCCAAGATCGAGAAGCACACCGTCGACGGCCGGGAAAAAACGCTCTGCGTGCATCGAAAGGGCGCCACCCGAGCCTTCCCGCCAGGGCATCCGGAAGTGCCCGACCGATACCGGCAGATTGGCCAGCCGGTAATAATACCGGGCGACATGGGCCGGGCGAGTTGGGTATTGGTCGGGCAGCCGAAGAGCATGGAGCGGGCGTTTGGAAGCAGTTGCCACGGGGCGGGCCGCCTGATGAGCCGCACGGCGGCCATCAAACTGGCCCAGGGACGCCGGATCGACCAGGAACTGGCGGAAAAGGGGATCGTCGCCCGATGCCGAAGCCAGAAGGGGCTCGCCGAAGAGCAGCCGGCGGCCTATAAAGACGTTAGTCAGGTCGTCGACGTAGTCCACCGCGCCGGCCTGGCCAAGAAAGTCGCCCGACTCCGACCACTCGGCGTGGTGAAAGGATAACCCCCGAGGGCTCATTCCGGAGGACCAAACCGTGAAACGCTTGTTCCGCACCGCGGCTTCGTCGGTGCTGGCCGCGTGCCTGGGACTGGTCGGTTGCCAAGCGGAGACGGGCGACGCGGGCCAGCGAAGCACTTCAACCGGTCAATCCCAGACCGATCCGAAAGGAGAGAAGCTTATGGCAACCGTAACGCAGATCGAGGTCACTAGCTCCGCATTCGACCAGGGGGAGCCTATCCCCAAGAAATACACCGGCGAGGGAGCCGATGTTTCGCCGCCACTTGCCTGGTCGGGCGTGCCGGAGGGCACCAAGGAATTGGCCCTGGTGTGCGACGACCCCGACGCACCCACCGCCGAACCTTGGGTGCATTGGGTGATCTACAAGATCCCAGCCACGGCAACCGGCTTGCCCGAGGGCGTTCCGGACAAACCTCGCCTGAAAGATCCATCGGGCGCCTTGCAGGGAAAGAACTCCTGGCCCAACGGCCAGACGATTGGCTACCGGGGCCCAATGCCGCCACCCGGCCACGGCACCCACCACTACCACTTCACGCTCTACGCGCTGGACGTCAGGCTGCCGGTCGAGCCGGGCGAGACCAAGAAGGCCCTGCTCGAAGAGATTGCCGACCACGTCATCGCAAAAGGCACTCTG
>CAZDHN010000061.1:0-15351 GCA_964505115.1 uncultured Planctomycetaceae bacterium | reverse complement strand
CGGGGTCCTGGGCAATTGCCTTTTCGTAGGCGACTTGGGCCTTTTTCAAATCGTGGAGCTTCTGCCAATAGATTTCGCCCAGGTTGCGGTAGAGGACCGGACAGTCGGGCGCTGCCCGCTCGGCCGCCAGCAAGTGCTCAAGACCTTCCTTCCACTGGAACTTGGCGGTCAGCAGCGTACCCAGGTAGTAGTGGAGCTTCCAGTTGTCGGGCAGGTGGCCGAGGCCGGTCTTCAGTACGGCGATGCTCTCGGTGCGGAAGGGGAAGACGTAGTCGGGCGAGAGCCGCGCGCCCCGGGCGAAATGCAACTTCCCCCGATCGCGGTCTCCCGACTTGTCGGCCAGGTAGCCCAGGTAGAAGCAGATCATCGGATGCTCCTTGGCCTCCTTTTGTAGCTCGTACAACTCGAGCGTGACAACGCCTTCGTCCGGCATGTTCATCGCCATGTAGTCGCAGGCCGTCTCCAGGTAGTACTGCGGATCGTCACGCAGCACGACGAGCGAATCGCGTTTGGACGTGAGCATGGTCAGTTCAATGGCCGCCTGGCAGTTAAGCGGGTCGCGCTCCAGCAAATTACGGATCAAATCGATCGCTTCGGCCTTTCGCCCCAGCCGTCGCAACACGGCGGCCAACATCGCCCGGGCCTTCAAGTCGTCGGGATTCTGGCGGATGGCGCGATGCAATAGCTGCTCGGCCCCACCGATATCGCCTCGCTTGATCGCCAGCGCCGCCTGCAAGTACGGAGCCAAGTGCCGGTAGGCGGCCCGGCGCCCGATCAGGTCGAGGTCCTCGTCGGTTCGTTCGCCAATCGAGAGCCTCATTTTGGCAAGCGCCCGATAGTAGCGGGCCGTGTAATCGTCGTCGTTTCGCAGCAGCACCTTCTTGGCACACTCGCATGACTGCCGGAATCGCCCCGTCTTGTAGTAGATTATCGCCAGGCCGCGAAGTGCCGGCGTGAAGCCCGGGTCTTTTTCCAGCGCCTTGTTGAACAGTGCGATTGCCTCTTCCGGCTGCCAGTGTTTTAGCGCGTAGTAGCCCGCCAGATAGATCTCTTCAACCGAAGCCGCGTCCGGGTCGGGGAAACTCGGTTCCAACTCGGGCGGGGGGACTTTCTGCTTCTCGGTCGAGTAGCTGATGACCGTGCGGCCCTGGTCGTCGCGAAGAACCAATTGATAGACGGCCTTCTTCTCCGGCACCGGCATCGTCTTGTACCAAGCGCCGGCGGGCGGAAGGGTCAGCGTCAGGTGGGCAATCGGACGGCCGTCGGCCAACACTTCCAGTTTGGCGTTTTGGAATTTCCGCGTCGTGTTGAGCCCCAGCACGAGCTTGCCGTCGCGGATATGCAGATTCACGGCCGCGTGCCGATTGGCCTTGACGCAGCCCTTCATCAGCTTGACCGAATACCAAAATTCGTCCCAGGTCTCTTGCAGATGTGGCTCGAACCGCCAGGCGTCGCCCTGCGTGAGCAACCTGCCCGACTGAAGCTCGATGTACTGGCCGTCGGAGTCGGTGAGGATATTCTCCCACATCAGCCCGCTTCGGGCAGTACCCCAGGTCCAAAACTTCTTACCGAAGCTATCGTGCCTGGAGGCGAAGTGGACCGTGCCGTTGTCGCGGTCGTGGTTGTAGGCCGCCACGTAATCGGCCGGAACGCCGGAAAAGTAATCGAACGGGTTGGGCGTATTCTTGTACCAGGAAACGTCCTTCGACTTGTTGATCGGCCAGGTTTCCGGCTTGTCGCGGTTGCGGTAGTAAGTGTACTCCGTCGGCGAGAAGCTCACCCGCGTGTCACTCCAGGCGTGAACGCCCGCGTTGGCCCAGAAGTAGCCGTTGTTGTGCGTCAGTGTCGGGTTGAAGAGCAGCACGCGGTTGCGGAAGTCGGACCGGTCGGGCCAGATCGTGGTGGCCACCGACCATTTCATCCGCCGCGCCCATTCGAGCGTTCCCACCACGCAGGTAATGCTGCCGTCTTCACCCTTGATAATCTTGTACTGTACGGGCGAGACGGTGTTGGTGGTATGGCCGCGCGTGGGGAAGTTCCACTCGATGCCTCCCGACAGCCACGCCCCGCGCAGCGCCACCAGCCCCGGCTTGACGACGTGGTTGTGATAGATGAAGTCGAAATCGTCGTTGGTTTTATCGTGCGCGGCGTAGATGCGTCCACCCACGTCGGGCAGGATGATCACCCGGATGAAGTCGTTCTCCAGGATCACCGCCCGATATTGCTGGCTGGCCTTGGTCGTCGACACCCGGGTTTGCATCGGGTAGGGATAGACGTGCGGTTTCCAGAGCGGGGGGTTGACGTCCTCCGGTCCGATGGCGTAGGTGGGTATATCCAGCGTGGTCTCCCGAACCACCGCCTCGCCGCCGACAGCGGTGACCGCCGACAGGATCAGGCAGATTGCGATAGCGATCCGCGGATATGGCATCTTTCTTCCTCCCGAAAATTTCCGGCGTTAGCGCTTGCGCCGGGGACTGGTCCATTTTTTGGTCGGTTTATTGTCCATTTCGCTGGCGGTGCAAGCCGAAAACATGGACCTGTCCCCTTTCGTGGCGCGAGGGGGACAGGTCCATATTTTCGGCCATCGCTTAGTCGCCAAAAGCATCCCTCAGCCGAAAAATGGACCAGTCCCCAATCCGAATCGTACCGCTTCGATTGTTCAGCCGGAAGCCCCCCGTGACCGCCAAGCCACAGCGTTTGGGGGGCATTGTGGAGATTCGTGTCCCGTGGCGCTTGACTTCACCAAACAATAGACGAAGAATAGTGTGCGAGGGGCAAAAGTCACCCGACGGAAGCAGTTGTTACTAGCCCGTATTTCTCACCAACATCGTTACGAGAGGTCGTAAGTTCTGTCGTGGCAAGGAGTGCAAGCGATTCATCCGTAGGCGTATTGGTGAATACGTTGAGGATGAATCGTGCCGCACGACGCAGCCACGGCTGGACTTCCGTCCTCGGAGTAGATGGCTGGTGAGAAATGCGGGCTAGCCTGCAAGCCGCGCATCAAGTTCTGTCGGATGGGTTCCAAGAGAAAGCAGCGCGGGCGTAAATCCACACTCCACCCCCGTACTGCCTGGGTAGCTCAGTATGCCAGAATTGCCTCGACTTGCCGTGGGAACGATCCAGCCGGAGGCGGACATCCAGCCGATTCTCTGGAGTCTGATGGAGAGCCTGCGGCGGGACGGCTTGCAGATTCAGAGCTTTATGAGCCGGGCCTGCTTTACCAAGTGCGCCGAGACGGCAACGGTCACCGGGTTGCATCCTCGCCACCTGGACAGTTGGCTGATGTCGCGGGAAATGTGCCGCGAGGTATTCGTGCACGGCACCCAGACGGCCGATCTGGCCGTGGTGCAGGGTTGCTTCGATCCGGCCCCCGATTCGCCTGACGTGGGCGGCAAGCTGGGGACGCTCTGCCAATGGCTCGATCTGCCCCGACTCGTCGTGCTGGATGCCGCACAACTCGACGGCGGCGGGCTGCCCAAACGGCCGGATCGGGCCGACGGGAACGGGGCCGACGGGCTGCTGCTGGATCGGGTAAACGACGAGAAACATCTGGCCCAATTGTCGGCCGAACTGGAAGCCAACTGGGGCGTGCCCGTGCTGGGCGCCCTGGAGACACTTCCCCGACTGCGCGAAGCGGTCGATGCCGTGCCGCGCGGCAGCCGGTTGCCGGAGGACCTGGGCCGCCAGTTGGCCGACCAATTCACCCGGCACTGGAAGCGCCAGCCGATTTACGATACCACATTGGGGCGCGAGCGGCTGGAAACCGACCACTGTCTGTTCCGCGCCGACTCGAAGGGCGGCAAGCTTACCGTGGCGGTTGCCTACGACGAGGTGTTCAACTGCTATTTTCCCGATGTGCTCGATATGTTGGAGATTTGCGGCGCGGAAGTCGTCGATTTCTCGCCCCTTCGAGACGAGGTCCTGCCGCCGGATACCGACCTCGTCTACATTGGCTGTGGGCATCCGGAGCGCTACCTGACGGAGCTGTCGGAGAACCATTGCATGAAAGCGGCCTTGCGAGATCATCTTCGCCAGGGCCGTCGCGTTTACGGCGAAGGAGGCGGCCTGGCCTATCTTTGCGAGCAACTGATTACAGTGGACGGTCTGTGCGGCCGGATGGCCGGCATCTTCCCGGCGCTGGCCTGGTTAAGCCCGTCGAACGTGCCGCCGAAACCGGTTGAGGTCACGCTGGAAAAGGCAAGCTGGCTCGGCGAAGCGGGAACGCGGTTGCGAGGATATCGCAACCCGAATTGGCACCTGGAAGCGGCCGGCCCGCTATTGGGAATCAGCCGCGAAGACGACCAGCCATACGATCTGGTCGCCTCGGGCCAGGCGATCGGCAGCCAACTCCACTTCGATTTTGCCGTCCAGGCCGAATCGTTTCGACATTTCTTCCATCCCAACTCCTGCTCCGACAAAGCCCCCGCCCTCTGGACATCCGCGCCGTAGTGCCGTCTGACGGCGCGATCACCCTCAATTCCCCTTGCGCAACCGGCACAACCGGCAGCCGCGGCCGAACGGATCGGACATACACGGTCCGCTTTGACAGGCCGATTGGTTTGGGGGATACTTAGTGGATAAGTGAGTCGTAGGTTATGCTTCAGCATGACGAATCGTTGATCCGGCTGTCATGCTGAAGCATAACCTACGAGATTCGGCCCCTCTCCCAAAGGGAGAGGGGAGAATTTTGGCGTTGCAAATGCCCAGAGCAATGATACCCAATACGCTGTATCTTCCCGAGCTGCGCGAGATGCTGGCCGCGCGGGACGAGACCGGCCTGCGCGAATTCTGCACGGCACTGCACGCGGCCCGGACCGCCGAGTTCATGGAAGGGCTATCGGCCGAAGAGGCTTGGGCCGTTCTGCAATACGCTGACGTACCGCTTCGGGTCGAGATATTCGGCTTCTTCGATGAGGAGAAGCAAGTCGAGATATTCGAGACGACCGATCGGGCCGAAATCGCAAAACTCATCGGCGACCTGCCCCCGGACGACCGTGTCGACCGATTGGCGGAGACGGACCCCGAGGTCGTCGACGAACTGATGCCGCTGGTCCCGGTCGAGGAACGGCGCGACATCCAGAGGCTAAGCGCTTATCCGGAAGATACGGCCGGCGCCGTTATGACCACCGAGTTCGCCCGACTCAGCGAGGACCTGCCGGTGGGTCAGGCGGTCGAAGAGATCGCCCGACAGGCCGAGGAACTGGAGACCATCTACTACCTGTACATCGTCGACGACGAGGACCATCTTCGCGGGCTGGTCTCTTTCAGGCAGTTGGTTTCGGCGATGGGCAAGCCGGACACGGTCATCGGCCAGTTGATGGAGCGCGACATCGTCACGGTCGACGTCAACGACGACCAGGAAGACGTCGCCCGCAAGGTGGCCCGCTACGACCTCTTGGCAATCCCCGTCGTCGACGACGAACACCGCATGCTGGGCATCATCACGCACGACGACGTGATCGACGTGGTCCGCGAGGAAGCGGCCGAGGACGCCTACCGTAGCGCGGCGGTGGCACCGCTGGAAGAAGGCTATCTGAAAACCCGACTGCTCTCGCTTACCTGGAAACGGGGAGTCTGGCTGACCATCCTCTTCCTGGGTGCCATGCTAACCGCCTGGGCCCTGGACGAATACGAAGGGCTTATCGAGAGCATCCCCTGGCTGGTACTCTTCATTCCACTGGTGATTTCAACGGGTGGTAACACGGGCAACCAGTCGGCCACGCTGATCATAACCGCGCTATCGATCGGCGACATCACCTTGGCCGATTGGTGGAGCGTGGTCCGGCGCGAAATGCTGATGGGGTTGCTACTGGGAGGGTTTCTGGGCGCAATCGGATTCCTCTGCGCAGCGCTGGTGGCGCCTTCCCTACTGGCCGCCTCGGTAATACCGATCACGATTACCCTGGTCGTGCTCTGCGGCACGCTGCTCGGCGCGCTTCTGCCGCTGCTGTTCAGCCGCCTCGGCTTGGACCCGGCCATGATGAGCAACCCCTTCGTGGCCGGCCTGATCGACCTGATCGGCATTATCATCTACATGAAAGTAGCCATCGCCGTACTCCAACCGGCCGTCGGTGCCTAGTATAAAGCCGCGACCGTTGGTCGCGCCGCTGGCGAGCAACGCCACCATCCGCCGGCGATTCAAGCGCGACCGACGGTCGCGGCTTTATACTGCTTGTATTCACCGGCCAAGCCTCTTCAAATCTGCCGTCGCCGACCGTATACTGTGGGCAGTCTAGCAATCATCCCCAGCACCTACGGAGGCGAATACGATGGCCAATACGCGCATCCAGAATTCCAATCAATCGCCGGTAGCAATCTCGCGACGACGGTTCATCGCCGGTACGACCGCCCTGGCAACGGTTGCGGCTACGCGGCGGTCCGCGTTCGGATCGCAGCCCAAGGGCAAGTATCGCGTTGCCGTAATCGGGCATACTGGTCAGGGCAACTATGGGCACGGGGTCGACAAGGTATGGCTGGAGGTGCCCGAGACCGAAATCGTGGCCGTGGCCGATGCGAGCGAGTCGGGTCTGGCGGCGGCGGTCAAACGCTTGAAGGCGCCCAAGGGCTACGCCGACTATCGCCAAATGCTCGACGAGGCCAAGCCCGATCTGGTCGCCGTCGGACCGCGCTGGTTGGATCAGCATCGCGACATGGTAGTTGCGGCGGCCCAATCCGGGGCGCGCGGCATCTACACCGAAAAACCATTCTGCCGCACAATGGCCGAGGCCGACGAGATGCTGGCCGCCTGCCAGAAGAACAAAGTGAAGCTGGCCATCGCGTTCCAAACACGCTACAGCCCCGTGCTGCCCGTGGTGCGCGAAATAATCGAATCCGGCCAGATCGGCCAAGTACTCGAGTTGCGCGGGCAGGGGAAAAGCGATCGTCGCGGCGGCGGCGAAGACCTCTGGGTGCTGGGCACCCACGTCTTCAACCTGATGAACCATTTCGGCGGCCAGCCGCTCTGGTGCTTCGGCACCGTCGAGCAGGACGGCCGGCCGATCAGCAAGGAAGACGTCAAGCCGGGCGCCGAGGGGATCGGCCTGCTGGCCGGCGATACGGTCCACGCCACGTGGCGGATGGCCGACGGTCCGGTCGCCCGTTTCGATTCGGTGCGCAACATGGGCGGCAGACCGTCCCGCTTCGGCCTTTGGATTTGCGGTTCCAAGGGTGTGATCGAGTTGCACACGGGCTACTTGCCGGCGGCGTATTTCTTGCCCGACCCGGCCTGGTCACCCGGCCGCACGGGCAAGAAGTGGTTGCCGATCAGCTCGGCCGGGGTCGACAAGCCCGAGCCGCTGAAGAACACCTCGCTGCACGGCGGCAACATACTGGCCGTCAAGGACCTGATAGCCGCCATCGAAGAGGACCGGCAGCCGCTGGCCGACATCCACGCGGCGCGAACCGCCACCGAGATGATCGCCAGCGTCTTCGAGTCCCAACGCCTCGGCAAACCGGTCACCTTCCCGCTAGCCAACCGCCAAAACCCGCTGTCGATGATGTAGGGGTGATCGGCTTTGTAGCCGGATTCGCAAGAATTCGGTTCTTCGCACTACGGCTGAATTCTTGCGAATCCAGCTACGGCTTTCAGCTTTCCGCTTTCAGCTTTGCTTCAAGCCCTTCCTCGATGCTCTTCATCTCACCGAGGAACTCGCCGCTGATCTCCTCGCTGGGCAGGTAGATCGTCAGCGGGTCGGGGATCCGCTGCTGGGGCACCCAAACCGTGCCGGCCAGCGGTTTGTAGCTGTAGGCCATCTCGGGCAGGTTCTCGCTTAGCGGATAATGCATGCCCGACCAGCCGCCGTTGGGTAACTGGTTGTCGAGAAAAGTGAAGATGGCCACCCGTTCGGCGACGCGGTAGGCCTTCTCCAGCAAGTCCGGGTCGAGACCATGCTCTTGGTCGGTCAGCCCGTGCTTGATCAGGACCTTGATCAACTCGCCGGCTCCCCAACCGACCTTGCACTTCGACGGCCAAAGGTACGTATCCAACCGCATGGCGCTTTCGAAGTCGAGCAGCCTGATCGCGGCGTTCAGGTAGGGCCGGGCGCGCTCGGGCGAGTCGCCCCAGCGGGTCAGCATCGTATCGTAAAGCACGGCCAGGTAGGCCATGGAAGTACCGGCGTGCCAGAACTCCTGCTTGGGGTTCCGTGTATCGACGACCTTGCAGATTCGCTCGCCGGGCTGAACGTCGGTAACCAGATCGCCGTCGGGCGTCATTTGCGAATACATCAGGCCTTGGGGGATGTGGTCCCGATTGGCGTCGACCCAGTTGCGAACCCAATCGCCGGCCGCCACCGCCGGCCCGCGAACGTCCAGCGCGATCATCAGTTGTCCGAAGAACGTGGTGTTCAGGCTGCCGATGGTCGCCGGCGGTTCGACCCGATCGCGGTCGTCGCCGATGTAATTGAACGCGCCGCCGGAAGGCTTGTGCTGGTACTGCAAAATGCGTTCGACGACGCCCGCCCGCCGGATTACGGGATGGTCGATCCAGGCGGCCACTTTGCCGAAGGTCGCCGTCCGATACATCCGCTGCATGTCCTTGTACTCGGGCGGTTCGTCGGGGAAGTAGAAATCGCCGTTGGGTTGCAGGGCTTCTTCCTGGGCCCAATCGAGCAGTAGGGCGATCGTGTCGTGGTCGACGCCGGCCGCATGCATGCCCCACGACGCCTTGTAGATGTAGCTCAGATTCGGCTCCCGGAGTATCGGCCCGTTCGGCGCAATGCGTCCCCGCAGGAACGCGCCGCCCCTGGCCAACGATATGCGAATCGCGCCCAATAAGTGTACCGGATCGGAAATTCGCCAAGTCATGATGTTCCTCGTCTAAAAAGCCGCGACCGTTGGTCGCGCAGCGGTCAAAAGGCACGCGGTTCTCCGAAACACTAAGCGCGACCAACGGTCGCGGCTTTATGCACAATAACTACTTATTCCGCCACAACACGCCGTCATCAATCCCCAGTTCGACTTGCATCGCGGCGATTTCCTCCCTGAAGCGTCGGGCGTCTTGGGGGTAACCGGCCGTGGGGCGAAGCTCGGGTATCCGCTCGCGCCAAAAGGAATTGAACGCTCGCATGGCCAACTCGCGCAAATACTTTGAGGCCATCGAAGCCAAGGCGGCCGGCAAATGCGATTCGGCCTTGCTCTGAAAACGAACTTCCACGCGAGCGGGTCGGGAACCGAACCGATAAACGCTACGCTGGCGACCCTCTCCGTGGATTTCGATGAAGCGGTCGGGAAAGTGTTCCGACAACAGGTCGTGGTAGCGGTTCCGGCCGCCGTGCTTGTCGCAGACCACCGAGACGGGCTCGCCGTCCAGCGGACCGATCAACTCTGCCAACAGGCCAAGCGTCAGATGCGAAAGCGTCGTGCCTTTCGAGCCGCTTCGCTCAACCAGCCGATTGAACTCCGGTGGAAAGACCACTCGGCTGCGCAGCTCGACCAAGCGTACGCCGGCCGCCTCGAGCGCATCGCCCACGGATGGTCCCAGCGGCGCGAGTTCCGCCGGATCGGCGTCCAGCGGCACGGCCGATTGGTAATCGGCGTACCAGGGCAGCGCCGATCGTGCGTCGGCCGATTCCGGAGCCAGGGCGTCGAACGTTTCCGTCCAGCTTCTCGGTTGCCGATCCAGAAGCTCCAACGCGGTCAGCAGCCCTCGTTCCAAGAGCCGCAAGCCCCGCTTGGGTTGGTAAAGGGCCTTCGAGTCGGCCATGGCGACTCGGGAACCGTTAGTCGCGGCCCGGGGTGTGGAAACGATCCCCTCGCCCAGCAGATCGTACAGACCGTCGCCGCCGACGCCGTCGGGCACCCGCCAGACAGTGGCCGAAACGACCAGCGGCCCCAAGTTGGGCCCGTAGCCGGCTTCGTCGGTTCCGATCAAGTAATGCATTGTTGACCCTCGATCATTGACTAATGACCCTTGCATAGCCAATGACCGAGGGCGAAGCCCGGTTCCCCGGCGGAACCCCCTTGAGCCGCGCATTGACTATGCAAAGATCAATAAGCGAGGATCAATAGAACAGATATCCCATCCACCGGCAACCCTACGCAATCCAGCGTCGCGGCGCGAACTCAGCGGCTTTCAAGCTCGATGGTCAGTTCGTTTGGTCCGGCGGCGATCGTGACGCTGTTGGGCAAGGTGATGGGCGGCACGTCTTGGCTCTCGCCCGGCGGTAGATAGGTTACCTTGTACTCGCCGGCCGGGGCCCCGCTCGCTTTGCGCTGCGAGAGAGCGTGAGTGGTGGCAAGTTCGAACTCGCCCTCCATGCCAACGACCGATGTGACGATCAGGTCGTCGTCGCCCGCGTCGGGCGAAGCCGCGCAGAACTGCACGAATCCGTCGGCAACCGGTTGCCCGGCTCGGGTTACTTTACCCCGGGCCTGCTGAAGTTCGGGCAGGTCGCCCTCGGGTCGACCGGCGCCGCCGCATCCCAACAGCAGCACCAAAGAGAATAACGTAGCGTGGCGAATCATCATCATTCAAAAGGCTCCTATTACCTCACGGTCTCGCGGGTCGCAGAGGCGGGCCCAGGTGGTCTGGTTCAAGCTGCCCGATAGAAATCGCACGCTGCCGTCGCCCAGGCAAACGTTCATCCCGCCGGAATGGGCCGCCTGCGGGCGTTCCGGGTCGCAGGTGTTGATGAAGTCGGGCGCCACCTGGAACATTTTGGCGGCCGGATAGGTGCTGACGCTGGATCCGCCCTTGCTGGTCCCCAGGTTGAAGCCGGGTCGCCAGACGCTGTTCGCATCGGCCCAGAGACTACCCCACAAAACGTCCTGGTCTCCGCTGCTGCCGCAGGTGCCGTACATCTCGGCGAAGAAGACCGTGTTGGAAGTGCCGTCGGGTACCGAGGCCGGCAGCGTGGCCTCGCCGATGGTATTCTTCCCCGGCGGGTTGCCGAAAACGTAGTTGTTGCCGCCGTAGCAACTGGCGCCCCAACTCCAGGCGCCGCCATGTTTGGTCGTGTTCTTTCCGTTCTTGATCGACGGGTCATCCGGGCAGAGCAGTATCGTGATTACGACGAAGTACTGCCCACCGGCGTAACCCGTTTCCGTGAGCTTGTCGTACACGGCGGTCTGCTCCAAGTAGGGCAGCAGGAACTGGAACATCGTGTAATGGTGGTGGCCGTAGGCCGAATCGTGGGACGTGAAGCAATAGTCCCACGGCTCAGTTGGATTCGTGTTGTTGGTGGTGTCGTTGTCGGCACATTTGGCGCACATCGGTGGCATTACGCCCCGCGCCTCGTGGAGGCCGTGCAGCGCCAGGCCAACCTGCTTGAGGTTATTCATGCACTGCAATCGACGCGCCGCTCCGCGGGCCGCTTGTACGGCCGGCAGCAGCAGCGAAATCAGGATGCCGATGATCGTGATCACCACCAACAATTCCACTAAGGTAAAGCCGGCGGCCTTACGCACTACCCTTGCGCTTCGCATGATTGGCGACTCGATGTTAGGTATCAGAAGGCAAAGACC
Source organism: uncultured Planctomycetaceae bacterium (assembly GCA_964505115.1). Lineage (GTDB taxonomy): Bacteria > Planctomycetota > Planctomycetia > Pirellulales > Thermoguttaceae > CAZDHN01. The sequence continues at coordinate 3,888 of CAZDHN010000061.1, read as the reverse complement.
AGGAACAAGGCAGAAAAGCCCGTGGTCTCCTTCTCGCGCTTACACATTTCCCTACCCCCTTACGCCCCAAAACCTTAGTGTAACCACTCGCCAGGATAAGGCAAGAAGGAAAGGCTCCGGCAGGGAAATGTCGACCGCGACCGGGCCGGCTGACCTTTTAGTAGCACCAGTTGACGGTGGGCATACCGATTCTCGCGGCGCGATTGGTCGTACTTACAAGAGGTGTATGTCGACCACTAGATTTGGCTGTGTATGTTGCCGGTTTTTCTACACATACGCTCCGAGCAAGTCGGGGGCTGAGGGCAATTGAGAGCAAGGCTGCAAGGCGATTTGCTAGTGCATCTCCCACTCGATGAAGCCGGGTTTGACGTCGGTCATGCAGTTGACGATTAGCTCGACGAGACCGTCGTAGAGGATCGAGTGCTTCTCCCAAAGATCGTAGTAGGTGATCAGGTCGCGAATCTGACCCTTGCAGTTCGAGCAGGGGGCGCAAATGTACTTGTGGATCGACGGGTCCAACTCGTCCTTGAAAGCGTTGAGAATCTGCTCCAGCTTCTTGCGGCCGGCGATCTGATGCCGCCAGTCGTTGAAGTTGTGGCCCGACATGATGGCGAACCCGCTGCCGCCGCCGCAACAGTAGTTGTCTACGCCGTGAGGGTGCATCTCGCGGAACCGTGGAGCAATCTTCCGCAAGATTCGCCGCTGCGGTTCGACGATGCCCATCAGCCGCACCAGGTTGCAGGGGTCGTGCAGGGTGACGGGAAAGTCGTTACGCGAGGGATCGACCTTGATCCGTCCGGAGAAGATCAGATCATCGAGCGTCACCATGGCGCTTTCGCGGGGGATGTTCAGATCGCCGGTGAGCACGCGGTCGGCGATCACCGTCAGGGCCTTGTGGGCGTGGCCGCATTCGCCCAGCACGATCTTCTTCACGCCCAGCTTCTTGGCCGCCTCGGCGTGTTTGATTGCCACGCGGGCGAATTGGGCATCGTCGTACCAGACGCCGTAGTTGATGCTGTCGTAGCCGGCAATCTCGCTCGACATCGTCCAGCTCAGGCCGGCCGACTCGAAGATCACGGCGAAGGCGCCGGGGTTCATCGGCCAGGCCATGATCTCGCCCGCGTTGTGAATCAGCAGCACGTCGGCGCCCGCCTTGTCCCAGGGCGTTTCGACCGTCATGCCGGTCATCTCCGAGACATCCTCGTCGATGAACTCGATGTTGTCCTTCACCACGGCCTTATTCATGCCGGTCGAGGAGCCGACCTTCAACTGCAGGACCGAGCCGCTTTCGTGCAGCTCCTTGGCCGCGATACCCATCTCCTGGCTGAAGAGCTTGCGGATTTCGTGGGCGATCAGGGCATTATCCACGCCGATCGGGCAGGTCTGGGCGCAACGCCGGCAGAGGTTGCATCGATAGGAGAGTTCCGCCAGCCGAGCGACGGTTGTCCAGTTCAACTCGATCTCGCCGTCGCGCCACGCCTGCAGAAGTCCGCCTTTCGACTTGACGTGCTTTTTGTACAGCCGGCGGAAGACCTCCGAGCGGTAGGCCGGCCGGTAGATGGGATTCTTCCCGCTGGCCTCGTAAATGTGGCAGGCGTCGGAGCACGTATGGCACGACGCGCAGTAATCCATCGAAAGCACGAGCGGCTGAAGGAATGTCCAGTTGTTCTCCTTGGTGAAGAGCTTCTGCAGGCCGGAGAGGAACTTGGCGACCAGTTCATCTTCCTCCGCCTTGTCCTTGGGCTTGGGCAAGCTCAGGGCGATCGTGTCGTCCAGGCTCGACTCGTAGCTCTCTAGGGATTTCTCGCTAAGCGGCGCGAAATCGGGCGTGGACTCCGGCGTGTCGAACGGCGCCGGCAGCGGCTTGAAGTCTTCCTTGCGAAGCTCCGAAAGCTTTTCCGACGGCTTCGATATGTCTTCGATCTTGATGCGTTTCTTCATTTCTCGTCCTCCTCTTCCTCAACGCCGGATGTGGCCACGTCGGCCCAGGTCTTCTTGCCGTCTCCTCGAATGTGAGACGCCGACCAACTCACCGGATATTGCAGTACCTCGTTGACCTGCTGTTCGATCTTGCTGCCCGGCATGTTCGGCTCGTCGCCCCAGCGAACGCCGTGGTAGGTGAACCACTTGATGAAGAAGTGCGACATATGGGTCAGCGGAATGTAGGCCACCAAGATCGACGCCAGGGCGATTTCCAGGATGCTCAGGCCCGTCGGCATTGCCAAGGCCGAATTGGCCGAGGAGAAGTCGAACGTGACAAGCCGCGCGAAGTAGCCTCTCAGTACGACGAAATGCGGGTCGGCCACGGCGTGTGCCGCCAGGGCCACCGCGAAGGTCACTATGAAGAAGACGAGGTTGAAGTAGTCGGCCTTCTTGGTGTACTCGGCGTAATCCGTCTCGAACGTCCGCCTGGCCAACAGCGCCGCGGCGCCGATCAGGCCAAGGCCCAGAGCTGCGTAGCCCAGCAGATACGTCAGGTGGTAGAGAGCCGCTGCCAGCAGTCCGGCGTCGGGCGACACGGTGAATCCGGCCGCGGTGGCAACGCCACCCAACAACAGCAGGCCGATCAGGCCCGCCGCGAGGTACAAGCCAATATGGAACGGAAAGGAACGGAACCACTGCTTGCGGTTATGCTCCCAGACCGCCGCCAAGAACAGAATTTCCGGGATCATCACCCGCAACTGCCCAAAGAGCGATTGATGCCGCGGCTTGGTCCACCAATCGGGCTCCTCGAGGTACGAGCCTCCGTAGCTCACGCGACCTTTCTCATGGGCGACCGGATAGAGTTCCCAACGCAGGTGGATCGGCATTCGGGAGATTTTCACCGCCCGACACAGTACCGCCGCCAGAAAAACGACCACCGAAGCGTATGACACAATGAGCAGTATCGAGCCCGCCATTCAACCCTCCTCCTCTAGTTCTTGCCGCGAGTGTCTTTTCCGTTGCATGAGTTCTCTGATCGCCACGTCCGCGTTTCGGACGTCGCTCTGCTCGTACACCAGATTCTTGATGTCCTGCGTGTGCAACGAGCCAAATCGATAAACAACACACTGCCGGCATTCGTTTGCCCGCGGGGCACCGTCGAGCCCTTTGATCATCCAGCAGGGCCGGGAAAGCTCCTTGTGGGCCGGGCAACGCTTCCGAGTTTCAGCGGGACAGGGCAGCAGGTCCCAACATGGTAGCAGCGATTGGAGCCGGCGAATCCCCTCGATATTCAGCCCCAAGCCCTGGATCATGTGGTGGATGTTCCGCACCCGATTGATGTCTTCGTGCGAAAAAAGGCGATGCCCCGAGTCCGACCGGTGTGCAATCAGGAGCCCTTCATTCTCATATCTGCGGACGGCAGAGACGGAGAGTCCCACCCTCTGAACCAGGACGCCTATCGAGATCACCGGATCGTCGATTTCGTTCTGACTGGCTGCATCAAACATAAGTGCCGTCTCACAAACAGCTTACGAACCAGGCGGGCCACCATGCGGAAAACCTACAGTCTTTACTATAGCAATCCTACACCCTTTCCTTGAGACTTGCAATGGTCGGCAGGCGAGCGAACTTCGTTGTGAAGTCGGGTGCCGCCAACGAGAACGGTATCGAGCCTCGCAAGGTGAGTTTCAAAGGAGCCAAGCAAGCTCTGACTGCCTTCGCTCCGAAGATCGAAGCTGCCCGGCCCGAGGATCGCGAGCCGTTGATTGATGCAACCATTGCTTACCACCGCGTAGGCTACCGTCCAGAACGCTGGGAACCGCGGGCACGCAAACGACGACCGAAGCCGGCTGCCAGACTCACGCAACCTCGACACGTTGCCAAGCTGCCAAACAACCGATCAAAGTGGTTCTAGCCCGCATTTCTCACCAGCCATCTACTGCGAGGCCGGAAGTCCAGCCGTGG
>CAZDHN010000060.1:0-15366 GCA_964505115.1 uncultured Planctomycetaceae bacterium | reverse complement strand
ACCGAGCGTTTCGCCGGAACACTGGGGCTGGACGCCCATGTTTCTGCGAAACCGCAACTGCGCGTTCGACATCGGCATGATTCGCTTCACCCTACAGGCCGCTATCGAAGGCGCCGTCACGTTGGGTCGCGACGACGATCTGATCGAGCGGTTCCGCCAGACCCTGGCCCGGCTGCCCGACTATCCAACCACTAACGACGACACCGAGCCGGTCGTGGTCGACGTACTGGGTGCTCAGCCGATCACCTACAACCTTCCGGTGCCCGCCTTCGCGGTCTTCCCCTCTGGCGACGTAACCTGGCAATCGCCGTTTGAACAACGGGTGTTGTTCGCCCGAACCATCGCTCGACTGCGCCGGCACCCGGCATTCGGTGTCGAGTTACTGGGAATCGCCCGGGCACGCTTGGACATGGACGATGCGTACCAATGGCTTCACGCCGAGGTATTGCCTCGGATGCGCGCCAACGGCATTATGCTCAGCGTACCCGACGAACGGACGCACCCGTTCAATTTACTCGGACCCGAAAACCAGCAGTTCGGCGGCATGACGGCCGCCATATCGGAGTTGCTCCTGCAAAGCGCCGGCGACGTGGTTCGCGTGCTGCCGGCCTGGGTCGAGGGCGAACCGGTCCGATTCCGGAACCTCCGCGCTCGAGGCGGTTTCCTCGTCTCGGCCGCTAAGACGGGGCCGGCGGTCGACTCGCTTTCGATCCATTCAACGGCGGGTGGAAAACTGCAACTGGTGAGTCCCTGGCCGACAATCGTCGCCCTGGACGCCGACACCAAGCAAACCACCGTGCTGAACCCCGACGAGCGTCGAATCGTCGAGCTATACACAACTCCCGGCCAGCGGCTCGACTTCCGACGGCAGTAGCCTTTGGTGGCACGCTATTCCGGGACTTTCCGGCGCCGTCTCGAACGGAACCTGCGTTCTGCATACTTCTGTACCAACGGATATTTATCCTCCGATAACTGTTGGAGAGTCTTCGTCGGCGTACTGTGATTCACAGCCACATAATACCTGATCGTGGACTGTCCGCAGCCGGCCAAGGCCCCGAGGATGTCCGGGGGTGTTCGGGGATTCCGGGCCAGCGAAAACAGGATGGGATATTCGGGAGGATGGGACTTGGCGACATTGGGCTTACAGAAATCGTAGATGCGAACTAGATCGGCGGTAGGCATGCGGCGGTTCTCGGCCAGCTTGGCAAGCACCTCCAAATCCCTTGATGAAATGCTGTCGGCTAGAATCGTCTCCAATGAAGCCGTGTCTGTTTCCGACGCGGCGGCGTTCAACAATCGGTGTCTGGCCACCTTGCCCTGGACCGTATATCCGGTGAAGGCAAGCACGACAATCGCCAATGCAAGCGGAGCAATCGAGGCATCTGCCAGGGGAATCCCCTGGATCCGTTGGACGACGAAACGAGCCAAGAAAATGACCGCCCAGGAGACCACGACTCCAGCCACGGCGACGGCGACTGAATAGATTGGAACAAAGAAAAGCCCAATCGCCGCCGTCGACGATTTCGATGTTAAGACGGCGTGGTATCCCCATGCCATGAAACCACCGGTTATAATGAGTGAACAGACCGGCGGGTAGAGTAGAAACGGTCTGGCTGGCGACTTGGATAGATAAGCGCGTCGGATTACGCAGAAGAACACCATTCCCATCAGAACGCAAGGCAGGGCGATGATTCCGATAAGCGACATGGCCAGGCTCCTTTCATCAGTTTATTGATCCTTGCGCAGTCAATGCGAGACGATGATTCTCATTATCGTCCCTCGCCGATCAGGGGAGTTTGCGGGAAGACCGCTCCCCCGAGGATTATTGGCGAAATTGGCCGGGAAATATAACGATGGGCACCACCTTTCACAAAAAAACGTTCCCGCGCCAACGGGCACGGGAACGCGGCCAGTTGGGGACTGGTCCATTTTTCGGCTAGGAGACGTTTTTTCCGATTAGCCGTTGGCCGAAAACATGGACCTGTCCCCTTTGGTGGCCTCCACACTGGCCAGTAGCTGAACTCGCAAGAGTTCAGACTGAACCAGCGGAAGTCGGGATTCTTGCGAATCCCACTACTTGGGTCGGAATTCTTGCGAATCCCGCTACTACTTGGCCGGCACCAGCCTAACCTCGCGGAGGTCGAGCAGGGCGTTCTTAAACTTGCCGGCCGGCTTGAAGGCAGCGAACTGCACGCCCGCCTCGAGCGTCATCTGGCCGATCTTGGCCTTCTTGAACGTCTCCCAAGAGCCCGTCTTTTCGACAGTGCCCGTAACCGCCTGCTTGGCCACATTGAAGGAATAGGGGTTGCCGGCGCTTGCGTCGCCGACCGACCATTCCAGGAAGACGTCGTAGGTGCCGGCCTGGGGGACGTCGACCAGCCATTCCGCCTGATCGGCGTCGGTGAACCAGCCGAAGGCCTTCCACTCGGGCATCAGCTTGATCTTCGGCCCAACGCCACGCGCTGCGGAAGCGGTTAGCACGATCGAACCGTCCGCGGCCGCCTTGACCGGCTGAAGTTTGGGCAGGGGGTTGTCGTCGCAAATCTCAATGTCCTTGAACTCGACGTGCATCACGCAGCCGGCGTGCATCTGCAGGACGAAATGGCCAGGCTGAAACTCGGGCACGTCCCGCACCTGGGCCGTTTTGATACCGTTGACTTTGATTGAGATATCCTGCTCATGCGCGTCGATGACCATCTCGTTCCACTCGCCCTCGGGCTTGTAGATTTTGGACTCCTCTTCCTTGGGCAGTTTGTCGAGCCAGCCGCGGCCGTAGCTTTCGTAAACACCGCCGGTGCCGCTGCCGTCGCGACCCACTTGGACCTGCAACTTATGCGCTTTCTCCGGAGGCAAGATCATCGTGCGGACGTAAAACCCGCTGTCGCCCGAAAAGCAGCGGAACTTGAACCGGACCGTGAAGTCCCTGTAAACGTCGTTGCTTTCCAGCAGGCCGTAGAGCTTGGTCGTGTCGGCCGTGCCGACGATGGCGCCGTCCTTGACTTCCCACTCGCCATGGCCGACCTTGTGCCAGCCATTGAGTGTCTTGCCGTCGAACAACGGTTTCCATTGGCACTTGTCGGCCGCTTGAGCGACCAGGCCAACACAGAGGACGAGCGACATCGCGACGACGGCAACTTTCAAACACTTCATCAGATGCTCCTTCAGGTTACGGGGGTTGGATGTTGGGGAGGGACGTTGTTGATCTCTTGCAGGCCCGGCTCAAATCGACGCGTTTGTGGGTAACATGCGACAGCCCGTGTTAGCCCCGTCGCCCGCGACGGGTAAAGTAGCGGAAACCGCCCCGCTTGCCGGTCGCAGGCGACCGGGCTAACCGTTGGCGCATTTGAACCGGCAGTCCGACTCACTGTATCAACCATAGCCACCGCCCGGGCCGCCGTCAATATGCCGGTCGGCCGGAAGTGATTTACCGGTAGCTGGATTCGCAAGAATCCAGCCCTGATCCGAAGAACCGACTTCTTGCGAATCCGGCCACGAAATCGGCTGGCAGGCCATTTTCCGCCAGCCCTGACCTGCTTGCGAGGGTGGCCCAGGCCAATCACGGGCCGCGAAGTTGCAACCGGGCGTCGAGCACCTTGCGGATTCTGGCGGCCGTTTCCTTGAGATGCGCTCGCGTGTAAGTATCCAGTTGGGCCTTGCCGGCCAAGGCGCCCTTTACACGCGCTTCCAGCGATTCCAGTTCCGCGTAGGCGATAGTCTGGCAATCGTCCGGGGCGGGCGTGTTGCCCATCGCCAGGTTCGAGAGATGTTCGAGGTAGCGACGCTGCAACGCGCGGCGAAGGCTGCTGATGGCCGGCTTGCGGTTGGTGTACTTGCCGCCGTCGAATTTTTCCGTCTCGCTGAAGACGGCCTTGGTGAGCCGCTCGATTAGTTCGGCCGTCGTGAAAGCGTCCTGGTCGGCCGGCACCTTCAACTCCGAATCGGCTATTCGCGATAGCGTCAGCGAAGAAAGCAGGTGCGACAGTACGCGATCCTGCCAGACGAGGATGATCTCGTGTACCGGGTAGTCGACCCGAAGGTTGACCTCGGTGCCCCAGTGCGACCACTTCGACGTGGCCAGGTAGTTATACAACTCCGCCGGGAAGTCAAATGCCTTCTGGCCGAAGACTTCTTTCTCCAGAAGCGAGAGTGCCTCGCGCTGCTTGGCCGGCGCGACGACCACCAGCGGCGGCCGGGCGTCCGGATCGCCCTTGTGGTCGCGGTGAACGTACACCCCACCCACAAACCGCACGGTGAAGTACATCGCGCTGCCGTGATTGGAAAGCAGGATGTTGAACGCCCGACGCACGCGCTCGTAGCCCTCGCCTTTCTTGGTCATTCGGTCAGCCAGATTGGGCATGAACTGCTTGACCAATTCCACCCTATGCTTGGCGAAGCGGACGGGGTCCTTACCCAGGTCGAAGCGGTTGACCAACGGGTCGGGATCGACGCCGCGACAGTCCTCGTCGGTTGCGTAGTTCAGTGCCCTTTCGGCTCCGCGCGAGGCGATCTTCTTCAGTTCCGGCAGTTCGCCGTCGGTACTTCCGCCCTTAAGCGGCTTGTAGCCGTACTCAATCGCCCAATAGTCGTAAGGCCCGATGGTCGTGCTGTAGTAATCGCCCTGCGGCTTGCCCTTGGCCGCGAAGTTGATCGGCAAGTAATCCATGACCGAGGCAGCCAGACCGTTTGCGGCAGTCTTCTTCGGATCATTTATCTCCTCCAAGGTCAGAAGCGTGCTGGCCTTGAAGTTGTGACGCAACCCCAGCGTGTGACCCACCTCATGCATCACCGTGAACTTCAGTCCCTGCGTAAGCAGCTTCTTGAACTGCTCCTTGGAAACCGGCTTCGCCTCGGCGGCCATCAGTACCGAGCCAAAGGCGAACTGCCGGGCTGTGCCGTGCGAAAGCGAACTGAAGTAGCCGCAGCCCCGGCGATCACCACCGGGCAGTTTTCCCAGAACCTCGGGAGGGTTCTTCGGGTCGAGAAAGCCCCCGCTTAGCCAAGCCGCGGCGGCGGGTGTCTGCACCTCGTACTCTTCTTTCCAAAACTGTAGGAAGTCAGCATCGAAGATCACGTCGGCATCAAGTATCTGGCCGGTGATCGGATTCACTCTCGAGGGGCCCATGGCGAAGCCGGCACTGGAGGTTATCCAGCGGAAGGTGTTGTAGTTGATGTCCTCGGGATCCCAGTCGGCGTCGTCCGGCTGCTGGCGAACCTCCACGGCGTTGCTGAACCCGGCCTTCTCAAACGCCTTGTTCCAGGTGAGAATCCCTTCGCGGATCGTTTGGCGATACTCGAAGGGCACCGTCTTTTCCAGCCAGAAGATGACCGGCGTCTTTGGCGGAGAGATTTCGGCGTTCGGCTCCGCCTTGCGGAGATCCCAGCGGTTGACGTAGCGGACAAAACGGTCGGGCAACGACTTCTTGGAAAAATCCTTCACGACCGTGAGGAAGTATCCCACCCGATCGTCGGCCAGGCGCGGCTGGTAGCCGGTCTTCGGCAAGCGGCTAATCGAGTAATGCACGTTGATCGTTGCGCCTCGGCTGTCGGCCACCGTGTCGAAATCCTTAGTGCCGCTGGAGGTGTAGGTCGCCGCGACCTGGATCTCGACATTATCCTTGAACCCCTTGACGGCGGCCCAACTCGATTTCTCTTTCGAAAAAGTGAATCCCCGCAACACCTGCGAAATCTGCGGCAGGTCGCTCATGAAAACTGGCGTCAGATCGACCACGTCAGCGCCGCTCGGGCTGGTGGTGGCGATGGGCAGGCTGAAGAGCACGCTGTCGGTGTAGGCCAGCCGGACCGCCCGTTCCTCGGGGCTCCCCTTGGTCGCCGTGAAGCGGACGTTGCGCCGCACGATCTGGATTCGCTCGCCCACCTTTCGGAATTGCCAGAGCCAATCGTCGCCGAACCCCCAGGTCATTCCACCCAGCAACGGTCCTTCGCCAATTCCCCGAGCGATGGCGATGGCCACGATGAAGTCGCGGTTGAAGTGTGCCGCCGACAACTCACCGTAGAGCTTCTCGTCCTTGCGATGCAAGCGGATGAGCCCCTCGGTGGTCTTGGCGTCTTCGAGCAGCTTGGCGAAGGGAGGGTATTTGGGCTTCTTCGCGGAAGAGCTTCCCGAAGTGGCTGCGGCCGTCGAACTCTTGGCGGTTTCCTCCGCCGCCGCGCTAATCTTCGGCTCGGTGCCGGTGGCAGATTGTTCTGAAGCCGGCTTCTCTTGCGGCTCATCGTCCGCTGCCATGGCCGACAAGGGTAGCAAGAGCAGCAAGCCAAGAATGCAGAGTATCGGGTGGGAGAGCTTTGTCATCGAAACTTCTCGTCAGGCTGGGGAGTTTTGGTCACACCCGGGTGCGACCGGAGGGCAAATCGGGAGCCGGCTTGACGCACCGGTTCCCCGTAAATATAGCCCACTCTACGCATCTTATCACCATTCCTCGCTGACCCATATTACCCACGAAATTTTGGAGTGCGGCGATTCATCGCCGCTTTCTTCCCTGGCGTCACTATGAAAGCCGTAAAGCATTTGTACGCAATGGTTTATGTCGCCAGCAGTATAAAGCCGCGACCGTTGGTCGCGCCGGAACTTTCGAAGACCGCCCACCTTTCACTCCCTAAGCGCGACCACCGGTCGCGGCTTTATAGAATCCGCCCCACGCGACCAACGGTCCCGGCTTTGTGGGTATTGAGTCTCAGTTCGCCAATTACCGGTGCAATTTCAGCGGTTCTGCCGATTAGTAGGACGAAGAGAGAGAGACCCGGGTGATTTAGCGCTCACTTCGCCATTGAGTTGGGAGCCGCACATCCATAGGATTACAGGAACTATCCACGTTCTGTCCAGACGAGAGGATTGGTGGTAGATGTCCAGAGTTTACGGGTTCCTAGCGGTAGTAGTGGTTTTCCTGAGCGTTCTGACGGTCTCGTTGACGCCCGTTCGGGCTCAAGCGGCCGATAACCAGTTCAGCGGGCTGTTTGGCCAGGGGGCTGGCGACGACGAGGTAGTTTCTCTCGCGGCGCGGTATACGGTGCCTTCGGGCGGGAAGCCGGGCCAACTGTCCATTACGGCCACGATCAAATCCGGCTGGCATATCTACTCGGTCACCCAACCGCCCGGCGGGCCGCTGGCCACCAAAATCAAGCTCGATCCGTCGGACTCGTTCCGCGTGATTGGCGATTTCCACGCCCACCCCCAGCCGGATAACAAGCGCGAGCCGGCCTTCGACAACATGATGGTCGAAAGCCAGCACGGCCGGGTGGTCTGGACGGCGCCGATCGAGTTTGCCGCGGCGGTCGATCCGGCCTCGCTGAAGATTACGGGCCAACTCAGCGCTCAGCCGTGCGACGCAAACAGTTGCCTGCCGCCGCGCGACTTCCCGTTTACGGCGACCGTCGGCTCGGCGGAGGCACCACTCGTCGAAGGTCCGGAAGATGCCACTACCGTCGAACCGAGCGAGCTGCAATCGGATGACACACAGTTGAAGGAGACGTCGCTGCTGACGGCCTTGGCGATGGGGCTGGTGGGCGGATTGATCTTGAACCTGATGCCCTGCGTTCTGCCGGTAATCGGGCTGAAGGTGCTCTCGTTCGTACAGCAAGCCGGCCAGAGCCGACGCGAGGCGTTGTTGCTGAATGTCTGGTATTCGCTGGGGCTGATGTCGGTCTTCGTGCTGCTGGCCACTCTGGCGGTTACGCTGGGGATGGGTTGGGGGCAATTGTTCACCTACAAAGAATTCAATGTGGCCCTGGCGGCCGTGGTCTTTGCCATGGGACTGAGCCTGCTGGGAGTCTGGGATATCCCCATCCCCGGCTTCCTGGGCAGCGGAAAGGCCGTCCATTTGGCCGAAAAGGAGGGCGCCGCGGGCGCGTTTTCCAAGGGCGTTCTGACAACCGTCCTGGCCACGCCGTGCAGCGCTCCGTTTCTAGCCTCCGCCTTGTTCTGGACCGCCAACCAACCGCCGGCGGCAGCTTATGCGGTCTTTTTGGCCGCGGGCTTGGGAATGGCCAGCCCCTACCTGCTGATTGGCGCCTTCCCCGAGTTGACGTCGTTCCTGCCGAAGCCGGGCGCGTGGATGGAGACGTTCAAGCAGGTGATGGGCTTTGGGATGTTCATACCCGTGGTCTGGATACTCACCTTCCTGCCCGTGCCGCAGGTCATCCCCACGGTGGCACTGCTGTTCGCTCTATGGTTTGCCGTTTGGCTAGTTGGCAAGACACCCGTCACGGCTTCGTCCAATCGCAAGGTCGGCTCCTGGCTGGGGGCCGTGGCGGTCGTGGTTCTCGCCTGGTACTTCAGCTTCGGCTGGCTTGCCGACGAGATGGAGTACCGCTTTGATCGGGCCATGCATGCGCAGTCGGGCAGACAATCGGACTTCTGGCGACCGTTCAGCAAAACGGCGGTCGACGAGGCGATTGCCGCGGAGAAGACCGTGATGGTCGATTTCACTGCCGACTGGTGTGCTACCTGCAAGACGCTCGAGAAATTCGTGCTCAACACGCCCGAGATACACGGCGCGATCGACTCGGCCGGCGTGGTTCCCTTCCTGGCCGACTGGACCCATGCCGACCCCGAGGTGACCGAATCGCTGGAAATGCTGGGTAGCAAGCAGGTGCCCGTGCTGGCAATTTATCCCGCCGGCAAGCCCGACGCGGTAATCGTGCTCCGCGGCGGCTACACTCAACAGACGTTGCTAGACGCCCTAGAGCGAGCGGGACCTTCGAGACCGTAGAGGTTACCCCGCCTTTACGTCGAAGCAGTAGAGGTTGGTGTCGTAGCGCAGATAGAGCTGGCCGCCGATGACGACCGGGTGCGCCCAACTGCGGTCGCTGCCCTGGACGTTGAACGTACCGCGCAACTCCAAGCCTTGGGGTGAGCAGGTTGCCAGGCCGGCGGCTCCGTTCTTTTCGGCGAAGAGGTAGAGCATCCCGTCGGCGAAGCAGACGGAGCCCTTGCCGACCGCCTTTTCCTCCCACCGCACGTCGCCGCTCTTAAGTTCCAGGCAGGCCCAGCCGCCGCCGTTGTTGCCGTAGATGTGGCCTTCGTGAATGATGTAGCCGCCGTGGTGGCAGTTCATCTTGTTGGTGGTCCAGGCCGGGCTGGCCGAGACCTGTCCGCGGCCGGCGCCCAGCTTCATGCAGATGCCGCCCTTGCCGTAGCCGTTGGCCCAGAAGACGTGCCCGTCGGCATAGGCCGGCGTGGGCACATTGGCCGTGTTGCCGGCGCTAAATGGGTTCGACCATTGCACGCGACCGCTTTTCGCGTCGACGCAAACCAGCCCACCGTGCGTTCCGGCGACAACCAGGGGCGAGCCCTTGTAGTCGAAGGCATGGCAGGAACCGTACTGGGCGCCCGCCTGAAATCCCTGGCTGGTCCAAACCGGCCGGCCGTTGCTCTTATCCAGGGCGACGATGCAATTCTTGCCGCCGGGCGCGATGATGGCCATATTGTCCAGGATCAGCACCGATTCGGAATATCCCCAGCCGGGCACGCTGCCGCCGAACTGGGCCATGTTCGTCGTCCAATTCTGTTTGCCCGTCTTGGCGTTGTACGAGCCGATGATCCCGGTGCCCGACACCAGATACAGATTCCCTCCATCGATCATCGGCGTGGATCGCGAGCCGGGATAGCTCTTCGTAAAGGCGGGCCCGATGTCGATTTGCCAACGCGGCTTGCCCTCAAGGTCCAGGGCGAAGACCTTCAGCGTGCCATTTATCACTCCGCTGGTGTAGATCGTGCCATCGACGACGGCCACGCTCGAATAGCCCTTGCCGATGTTGTTCAGCTTCCACAGCAGCTTGGGGCCCCCGGCCGGCCACTGTTTGAGCAGGCCGGTGTCGGGCGATTTGCCGTCGCGAAGCGGACCACGCCAGCCGGGCCAATCGGCGGTCGACACGGCCGTCTCGGCTGGTTGGCGTCGTTTGGCCGACCGGCGGCGGGCGAGTTCCTTCCTGACATATTTCTGGTCCGCCTGGCCTAATACGCTCAGTCGAACGGATATCGTCTTGCCGTTCGGCTTTTGCAGGCTCACCTTCCCCTCGGCGTAATCGACCATGACGGCCTCAATCTGATACTTGCCCGTCGAATCGCTCCAAGTTCGTAATTGCGGCTCATCCGGCCCGGGCTGATCCTGCGCCGAAGCAACACTTGTGCCGAGCAGAAGTACCGCGAACATCAAGCAGACGGATTTTCTTGGGTTGGAGATCATGTGGCTGGCAACCTTTTTTGGGAGGGTGATAGCGCAGTGATACTACGCTTGTTTGCCTTCTGCCCACGCCACGCGGTGTTGTCCCTTACGGACACGCCCGATGAGCCAACTCTCTAAACCAAATTTGGAGAACTGGTGGCGTATACTCTCGGCATAGAACGGACTAACAACCAATGCCAGGCCGAGCCCCATGTTGAACACGCGGTCCATCTCGTCGGGGTCGATCTGTCCTAGCCCGGCAAGCCAGGAGAAAATGGGGGGCGCTTCCCAACTGCCGCGATCGATAAGTACCTCGACGCCTTCGGGCACGATCCGCTCGATGTTCTCGCACAGCCCGCCGCCCGTTATGTGGGCGATGCCGTGTACCACGTTCTTTATCTTGTAGTGGCAGAGCACCTGGCGCATGGGTCGAGCATAGAGCCGGGTGGGCTCCAGCAAGGCTTCGCCCACCGTTTGGCCCAACTCGTCGACGTGATCGTTCACACCCAGCCCGGCCAGATCGAAGACAACTTTTCGGACGAGACTGAAACCGTTGGAATGCAAGCCGCTGGAAGCCACGCCGATAACCAGATCGTCGGGCGCTATGGCGCAGCCGTCGATCACGTTCTTCTTCTCGACCACGCCGACGCAGAAGCCGGCCAGATCGTAATCGCCGGCCGCGTAGAGGTCGGGCATGATCGCCGTTTCGCCGCCCAGCAGCGCACAGTCGCATTCAATGCAACCGGCGGTAATCCCCTCGACAAGCTGTTCCAACAGTGGCGGATCGTCCTTGGGCATCGCCACGTAGTCGAGGAAGAAGAGCGGCTCCGCCCCGCAGCAGATTGCGTCGTTGACGCTCATCGCCACCAGATCGATCCCAACCGTGTTGTGGACCCCGACCAACCCCGCCACTTTCAGCTTGGTTCCCACGCCGTCGGTACAGGCAACGAGTACGGGGTCCTTGTACTTTCGGGCGAACATCCGGTTGGAGAAATCCAATTGGAACAGACCGGCGAATCCGGCATCCAGCCGCAATACGCGCGGGGTCTGGGTACGCGAGATCAGCCGGGGTAGCCGGGCCATCGCGTCGCGATATTTGTCCAGGTCGACGCCGGCATCCTTGTACGTTGCTTTGGCCATCGGGGTCTCTAATACCTCGCAGTCAGCGCGACCAACGGTCGCGGATTTTTAGGATTTGCATGACTAACATTGTAATGCAAGGCCCGGCATTCTGACCACGCTTACTCGGCCGTGCGGAGCCATTTTTTGTCGATCAATGGCCCAGTGGCGGGGGGTGAGACGGGGCTATTGCCGATTACCTTGCCGCAATCGACGATCCGGGTCACAATGGAAGGTGGTTGGCGTTTGTGCCGCGGTGGCCAGATGTAGGTGGTATTACACGTGAATCCGGACGGGAGTCGTCAAATAATGGATGCTTGCCGGTCTTCCCGCGGTTTTACACTGGTCGAGTTGCTGGTGGTGATTACGATCATCGGTATCTTGATCGCGCTTCTGCTGCCGGCCGTGCAAGCCGCCCGAGAAGCCGCCAGGCGGGTGCAATGCACCAACAACATCAAGCAGTTGGCTTTGGCGATGCACGGCTTCCACGAGCTCCACGGACAGCTTCCTCCCGGCGGATTCGCCGATCAGCGGCCGTGGGGCACGCGCGACTCTGCCGCCGAGACGGGCTGGGGTAGTTCCTGGCTGGCGCTATTGCTGCCGTTTGTCGAGCAGGGCCAGTTGTTCGACCGACTGGAGTTCACGGGCAATTCCGGCTGGGGTAGCATTCATGACGCCGCGGTATGCGACGGCGCGGTGATTCCTTGCTTCCGTTGCCCCTCCTCGTCGCTGAAGGAATTCGGTTCGGGGTACTACATCGACACCGGCCTTACTGTCAGGTCCAAGACTCAGTTAAGCACCTACGTGGGCATATCCGGCGCGGTCGACGGCCTCGATCCCAACTATACCGAATTGCGTGTCAACAACGGCGGCTCCTTGACCGACTGTTGCGTTGGTGGCATGGTTAGCGCCGGGGGCGTGCTGTTTCCTCATGGCAAAGTGACGTTCGCCGGCATCACCGACGGTTCCAGCAACACTGCCGCCATTAGCGAACAGAGCGGCTTTCTGAAGACCATGGATGGTTCCACGGTTGATTGGGGATCCGGTCATACGCACGGTTGGCTCATCGGTGCCCGCGGCGGTTCCAATAACGCCAAGGAACCGCCCAACTATGGCGTCGGCGGCGACGCCCGGACCTTCAACATGGCGACCATTCGCTACCCCATCAACCAAACCGAGGGCTGGCCCAATTCGCCAGGCAACTGCGGCGCGGTGGGCGTTTGTTATAACACGGGCACCAACATCCCACTCAATTCAACGCATCCTGGCGGAGTCAACGTCGGCATGTGCGACGGCTCGGTCCGCTTCCTCAGCGAGACAATTCCACTTGAAATCCTTTCCCGACTCGTCACTCGCGACGACAGCCAGACGATCGGTGAGTATTAGGAACGGCCGACAAGAACCTTCCGCTTCCTTTTGGAATGAATATCGAATAACGAACAGTGAATGTCGAAGTGAGAAGTGGTTGGTGATTGTCTGTCCGTTCGTCATTCAGTATTCCTTGTTCGACATTCGATATTCGGACCAAGAAATCGGGAAGCTACTTGCATTTTGCTCAATACCTAGTGAGGTTGCCATGTCTGGTTGGTTTCGGTTTGCGGTACTAGTCGCGGTATGCGTTTCTCTGGTGGGCTGCGGTCCGTCGAAGAAAGCCCGAGAAATGCATGCCGTTAGTGGGTTGGTTACGCTCGACGGGCAGCCGCTTGCGGAAGGCGAAATCTACTTCAAGACGACGTCCAAGGGCGAGGTCGATATTCTGGCCGTCGAAAATGGGCGGTTTCAGGGCGACGTTGGAGTGGGCACCCGCCGCGTCGAAATATACGCCTATCACGAGAAGGAGGTCGTGCCCATGCCTGGCGAGCCGCCGCAGAAGACACGGGAGAACTACATCCCTCCGGCCTACAATGTCCAGAGCACGCTTTCGGCCGAGATCAGTCCCGACAATTCGGCCCCATTGAAGTTCGAGATCAACTCCAAGTGAACGTAGGGGAATGCGGGCCGCTACTGCGTCAAGTTGATTTTGTCGGCTGTGCGGCCTGCGGCAGAAAAGAGGCCCTCGGGCCGGCCGAACTGCCGATGTCAGCCTATGATCGGTCTCCGACAGGCAAAATGGCAGGCGTCGGAATCCCGAAAAAGTTGACCTTCGCGGAATTTCCCGGTAGAGTATCCTATTGACCCTTGCATAGTCAATGATCGAGGGCGAAGCCCGGTTCCCTGGCGGAACCCCCTTGATCCGCGCATTGACTATGCAAAGATCAATAGGCTGGTAATCTGGCTGAGCCGCCCGATTCTGCCCGTCTTGTACGTTCATTCGTCACCCCGAGCAAGCAATCCAGTGGGCCTGACGTACTTCAAACGCTATCGGATGGAGATAAATCTGGCCGATTGGGCCTTGCCCCGGCTGGTGATACCCGCCGGATATCGGCTCATCCCCTGGGACGAGTCGCTGCTGGACACCCATGCCGACGTGAAGTATCTCAGTTTCCAGGGCGAAATTGACGCTAATGTGTTTCCCTGCCTGGGCGAACGGGAAGGCTGCCAGCGGCTGATGCAGGAGATCGTTCACCGCAAACACTTCATTCCCCAGGCCACCTGGCTGGCAGTTTATACCGGCAGCGACGGCCTGGCATTCAAAGCGTGCGGAACGGTCCAGGGCGTTCGTGATCGAAACGGCTTGGGGTCGATACAGAACCTGGGAATTGCACCCGAGCATCGAAACCTGGGGTTGGGTTCGGCGCTGCTGGCTCGTGCCCTTGCAGGATTCCGTCGGGCCGGCCTGAGTCGGGTCTATCTTGAGGTCACCGCCAAGAATACGGAAGCCATCCGGTTGTACCGGCGCCGGGGTCTTACGCCCGTCAAAACCGTGTTCAAGGCAGCGGAAGTCGCCCATTCCTAAAGCGACCGACACCCCCGGGCGCAGGAACACGTTTGTAGCTGGATTCGCAAGAATTCAGCCCCTGAGCGTAAATCCGTCTGAATTCTTGCGAATTCAGCTACCAACGTGTCACCGATCCATTGAGGTTCCGCAAACCCGTTCCTGCGACCGACCCCCCCTCCAGCCAGCCACTTGTTGCCTTACGGTCAGTGCTCGCATAGAATACCGGGTTCGCCGAATGGCCCACGATAGGAGACCGGAGTGACCGCATCGATTCTTTCCCACACATTCCCTAACGGGCTGGTGCTGGTTGCCGAGCCGATGGAGTCGCTTCGCTCGGCGGCGTTCAGCTTCCTGCTGCCGGCGGGCTGCGTACATGACCCGGCCGACCGGGCGGGGCTGGGCGGCTTCACCTGCGAGATGCTTCAGCGCGGTTCGGGCGAGCGCGATAATCACCGCTTCGTTCTCGATCTGGACAACCTGGGCCTGGAGCGGGGCGAGTCCGTCAACGATTCGCACACCAGCCTCGGTGGCGCCACGGTGGCCGAGAATCTGGCCGAATCGCTGGCGATCTACGCCGACATGCTGCGTCGGCCCCATCTGCCCGACGACCAGTTGGAAGCAGTGCGCCAGGCAATGCTGCTGGAACTGCAAGCGGTCGAAGACGAGCCGTCCCACAAGGCGATGATCAAGCTGCGGGGCTTGCAGTATCCAAGACCCTGGGGCCGGCCCGCACAGGGCGATCTGGCCGGCTTGGAGGCGATCCGTGCCGACGACGTTCGCCGGCACTTCGAGCGCTGCTATCATCCCAACGGCACGATACTCGGCGTGGCCGGTCAATTCGAGTGGGAGGCGCTCAAGGAGACGGTCGAGCAACTGCTGGGCGATTGGCAGCCGCGCGACGTGGCTTTGCCCGCCGACGCCCCGCCCGGTTCAAATCGCGACCATGTCGAGTACGACTCGAACCAGACGCACATCGGCATAGCCTACCCCAGCGTGCCTTATCGCGACGAAGATTACTTCCAGGCCTGGGGTTCGGTGGGCGTGCTCAGCGGCGGGATGAGCGCCCGATTGTTCACCGAGGTTCGCGAGCGGCGCGGTCTGTGTTACACGATCTACGCAACCTGCCACACGCTGCGCGATCGGGGCGCCGTATTGTGTTACGCCGGCACGAGCGCCGATCGGGCCCAG
>CAZDHN010000059.1:0-15390 GCA_964505115.1 uncultured Planctomycetaceae bacterium | reverse complement strand
CAGGCCAAGGCTTGTCTCGGCAACTACCCGGCAAAATCCGCTCCTCCACGCCCGTCGAAAGCGGCCGGTTCACCCGGCCTTCTAGGTGCTTTTTCCCGATTATGCAGGCTAAGAGGACGCAACCCTCATGGTCGTGACGGTCCTATTGCGGGCGATCTGCAATTCCTTCGAACCGGGCGGATAAAATGCTTCCAATTTCCGCGGATTCTTGTTAAAGTCGAAGTCTGGGGTGGAACTCGTTTCGCGATCTCGTGGGCATGAAATCACAGTCCGCTGGCAAGGATACGTGCTGATGGTTGACTCGATGCGTCCTCGACCGGATGAGGTGGAGGAATTGCTGCGTAACGCCGAACTCCGCGACGAGTTGGAGCCGTTCTACGACGAATCGATCAGCCGGATCAACGTGCAACACCTGCCGCTGGCGGTGGAAAACGAGTTCCTGGCCTCGATGCTGGCCTGGGAACAGGCCCCCGTGCTGCCCATCTATCGTTGGTTCGATCCGGAGGTAAGACCACCCCGGCCCGACGTGCTTGGCGACCAGGACCTGCACGATATTCTCTGGGACGTGATCCAGAAGCTGTTCGAGCGGCGGATCGTGTTGGACTTCACCGACCACCTCTCCGATCGCCAGTTGTCCTGCCTGATCTACCGCGACATTCTGCCCGCCCGGGAAAAGAAGATCGATCTGGCGCGCAACTATCTCCACTGGGACTGTGCCGGAGTGGACGGCGACCCGGACATCTGGCTCCGCTACTACGCAACCGAGGAGGAGCGTCAGGCCTGGTCGGAAACTTACCGCCAGCCGCTCCCGCCGATCGGCACCCCGCCCCATCCCCGCCAACTGCCGCACGAGCCCGTGTAGCCATGTGCGGCGGGCATCTTGCCCGTGCTAGGCTAACCGCGTGATGCAAACATCGTCCCACGGCCCCGCCGGGCAAGCCCGGCCCGTTTTTCTCCTGGCGATTGCAAACCGGCTACGTACCGGTTTGTTGTGATCGATAGACGGATAGGCGAGTCGGTGTGTCCCGGACTCGCTACCGCTCGAAGACACGCCCCCACCGAACAAGGGGGCCTTTGGCGAATGCAGTGGTCGCGGTAGAACGTCACAATCGTGAAGAGCGCAGCACGCCCAACCACCGAAGAAACCATCGCATTCCACCAAGAGTGACACACGAGCCTCTAATTTCAGAATGGGCGGGTTCGCTACTTGGCGTTCAACCGCTATACTGGGCTAGAGTGAGCTTACGAATTGCGTTAAGATTGGGAAGCAATGGCAATGTCCATGATGGACGCGACGTTTGCAGTGCTTCCCCTTGCACTCATTGAGGTCGTTTGGCACGGAGATGCCGCCTGATGTCAACGGCAACATCAAATGCAGAACCGCGACCGTTGGCAACACGGTTGGCTGGTTATGGCTGCACGGATTTCGTCCGTCTCGACGAGAAGCTCTCCACGCCGGCGCAACTCGACTATCTCGACCTGCTTCCCACGCGAAGCAATCAGCCGCCAATGCTTACTGCGGTTGCCGAACATCAAGGCACGGCCCTGCTCTACATTGTGGATGCGTGCGGTGATTCACTATTCGACAACGCTTCGCTTGCGGAACTGCAGCGCCAACTGGCGAACCGCAGCGATCCTGCGTGGCTGGGCGTCGTGCAGTCCGGTTCGCTGGAGATTTTCCCGATCGGGTTTCACGAAGCGGCCGACACACGGCCCGTGAAGACTATCGAGCAGCGCAGCCCCACCGCGCCCCTCTTCTTTCAGAGCCTCGTACATGGCACATTTGAAGAAAACAGCAAGTTGGGCGGCACGGACTACGTTTATCGTAAGATATTCGACTTGCTCACGCGGACAACGAATGAATTTCTGCCGCAGGACGGAAAGGAACAGATTGACGCGATCGAAGTCCTCTCGATGGCTGGCCGAGCGCTCTTTTTTCGCTTTTTGATCGACCGTCGCATCGTACTGGAGAATGAGTTGTCCGGCCCGGATGGCATCTGTCCGGCAGCGGCGGAGCTCAAGGACACCTTCTCCACGGCCGAGAAGGCTGCGCAGACTTCCGCGTGGCTCGATGCAACCTTCAATGGCGACTTCCTTCCGCTGATCGATGAATCGATCCCGCTTGACGACCGGGCTGCCCGCGAAGCGGCATACCTCCACTTCTACGATCGTACCCAACGTCTCGTCGGCAAGAGGATATTCACCCACCTCCATGCGATTCTCCGTGGCTGGCGTGCCGTGGGCGGCGCTTTCCAAACCGAGATCGATTGGGGCGACCTCGACTTTGCCCACATTCCAGTGGGTGTGTTGAGTCAGGTGTACGAGAGCTTCAGCCATCGTGCCGACCCGCGCACGGCTCGCGACACGAGTGTCCATTACACGCCGCGCACTATCGCGAGGCTGATGGTCGATGAAGCGTTTGCCGCCGTGAAGGATCCGGCGGACGCGAAGGTGTTAGACAGCTCGTGTGGCGCAGGCATCTTCCTCGTGCTCGCCTTTCGGCGTCTCGTTCGCGAGCGTTGGCGGGGTGGCGAACGGCCAAAGACCGCTGCAATTCAGGATATCTTGTACAATCAACTTCGCGGCTTTGACATCAGCGAATCCGCGCTTCGCTTAGCCGCTCTGGCGCTTTACGTCACTGCCATCGAACTCAACGCTTCCCCGCGACCGCCGCGCGCCCTAAAGTTTCCACGAAACCTGCGTGGCGAGGTGCTCCATCGCTTCGGTGACAAGGACGACGCTGAAAATGAGCTCGGTGTCTTCCCGCTCGGCAGTCTCGGCCCCGAAGTTCCGCGTGAATTCGACAAGGTATTCGATATCGTTATTGGCAACCCGCCGTGGACGCGCCTGCGCGACAGGAAGGACAAGAGCGAAGACGAGGCGGACAAGAAGGAAAGCAAGTCTCTCATCGCTGCACGCAACAAGACACGCAAGTCCGTCATCAATGCGCGCAACGCGGAGTTCACGGCAATCGGACGTCGAGTGCTTGAATCGCGCGGCCTCGACGAGTTTGCCAAGAGCTATCAAAACCCTGACTACAACCCAGACCTTCCCTTTCTTTGGCGGGCGATGGAGTGGGCCAAATCAGACGGCGTCATCGCCCTTGCCATGCCCGCGCGGCTTTTCGGCCGTACGACAGGCACGGGCTTTGAGGCATGGCGAGCAATCTTGCGAAGCGTCGAGGTGACTGGTCTTATCAACGGGGCGGACCTTCGGAAAACTGCCGTGTGGGAGGGCGTTGATATGCCCTTCTGTGTGTTCTTCGCACGCAACAGAGTGCCGGCACCCGGCCATCGCTTCCACTACGCCACGCCCAGCTACGAACCCGACCTAAACGGCGGAGGCCGCTTCCGCATTGATTATGAAGTCGCACAGCCCATAAGCGTTGCGCGAGTCGAGGACCAGCCTTGGTTGCTCAAGACCTTGTCGCTTGGAGCGTGGCTGGATGTGCAGGTGATGGAATCATTAACGAATCCGTTACTCAAAACGCTTGGTCAGCGTTGGCTAGAATGGGATGCCAGCGGAAACAGGACAGGAGAGGGCATCAACCGAGCACCAGACTCTCCTCAGACAGTCGTCGGTTTCCTCACCAAACTGCCGGTCTTTCAACGGCCTTCAGAAGGATTCGCAATCGACTACGCGGCACTGCGCGAATACGGGGAATTATATGGCGCAGATTCCGAAGGTCAGAGTAGCGCCAACATGCCACGACGCGAGGCTCTGTTTGAACCGCCGCTGGTCATTGTTCCTCAGGCACCGGGCGACAACCCGTTGGCCCCACGGGCCTTCATCGCACGTAGAGCTGTGGCGTTCTCCAAGAGCTACTATGGCTATTCGTGCGCCGGGCATCCCGAACCGGAAACGCTGGCCTCCCTCATATATCTCCTTCCGCATTCGACGCTTTTCTCATACTTCTGTCTGATGACCAGCCGCCGAAGCGGCTTTGATCGGCAAACATTCAACAAGGAAGAGTTCGACGCACTTCCATTCACCGACATTGCCGAACTAAGTTCCGCAGCCAAATCCCAGATTCGTAGCCTGGCACGAAGGCTACAGGAGAATGTCAGAAAACCGTGGCGAGAATTGAACGAGTTCATATTCGGCCTCTACGGCCTTGATGCGGATGCCGTTCAGGTCGCCAAGGACACCTTGTTCTTCGCCACCTCGTATCGCAAGGCGGGCCGGGCCGCGCTCGAATGCACGACTCGCGACACTCGTGCAAACTTCATAACAACTTTGCGCGAATCGCTGGAACCGTATTTCGATGTCTGTAGCGAACACGTTGCCGTGCGCGAGGCAGCGTTTCAGCCTGACACATGGCGTGAAGCGTGGTTCTTCCTGTCCGTCTCCCGCGAGGCCGAAAATGTCAACGTCAATCCCAGTTTGATGCGGGAGGCAATGAAAGCGGCTAACCGACGTGGCTGCAGCCGGATCATCGTGCGCGCGCCAAGGAATCGCGGGCTGCTGCTGGGGCTGCTGAATCAACGCAGATGGTGGACGATCACGCGAGCAAGACTGTGCGCGCAACATATCATCCGTGAACGCCTTGGCTCATGCGGCCTGCCGGAGGATGCATGAGCGAAGCCACGCCAACCGGATTCTTCACGCTCGGCATTTCGCCGGAACGCTATCAGCTTCCGCACCCACGTCTCGGCCTTCCCGTGATCCTGCTCATCCGGCATGTGTTGTGTCGTGCATTCGAGATGCTGCGAGAAAAGGAATTCAGGCTCGCGGAAGCCAATGAAGACAATGTGACTGCTGCCCTACGCGCGGTGATTGAAAACGACCTCCGGCAGACTGGCAGCATTCCCGGATTCAACCGACGAATCTACGATCGTGTCGGACGCCAAGGACAAGTTGCGAATTTCGACAGCTCCAAGCTAACCAAGTCTCCCGACCTTTGCTTCAAACTCCGACACGATGATTGCGAGCCGCGAATGGTATTGTCCGAGTTCGACGCGCTATTCGTCGAATGTAAGCCGGTGGACCCTACTCACGCTGCGGGTAGCAGATACTGCGACTTAGGCCTCATCCGCTTTGTAGTCGGCGATTACGCATGGGCCATGCAGGAAGGCATGATGCTCGCCTATGCTCGCGATGGCAGATCCATTGCCGATCATCTGATTCCCGCCATGAACAAGCAGACACGTATGACTTCACTCGCCACCCTCGAACTGCCCCGGCCCTGCCACGCACCTGATGTAACTACAGGCACTCATGCAGAGCCTATTCATATCAGCAAGCATCGTCGCGACTTTTCTTGGCTGTACAACAAAGGGAAAGCCACCGACATCACGATCTACCATCTGTGGCACGATTGCGGCTGAACACTGGTATGCCATCGTGCTTGTGAATGCGTCCCATCAAACCACCAATCTCTCGGAGCGGGGCACATAGCGCGCCTCGCTCACATCGAATCGAGCGCTCACGAGCTAGCCAACATTCCACTGCGTCCGTCTGACCCGGTATCGATTGTCCGTGCCTAGCTCACAATCCGTCGGAAGAGCGAAGAACTTATCAATTGGCGCCGGCCTTCGGTGGTTCTCGCCCGGCGCTATTCGATTTCCAGGAGCGGGTCGATTTCGCCGTAGGGATCGAACTGGGCGACGAGCATTTCGCTGGATAGGTTTCGGATGAAGCTGACGCCAAGTCAAGCCTCGCTCGCCGCCGCCCACTTCTCCGCGCTGAACCACGCTGGGTTCCGACATAACGGCGGAAAAGTGCGAGAAATCCGCGAAGAACATTAGTGAGATTGTTGACACTGCCCATGAGTGGGTGGTAGACTCGGCATTGAATAGTCTGGATTATTGACCCTTGCATAGCCAATGATCGAGGGCGAAGCCCGGTTCCCCGGCAGAACCCCCTTGATCCGCGCATTGACTATGCAAAGATCAATAGTCAAGCTGCCGCGATTGCGGGGTGGCTATAGAACAGGCGAAAAGGAGAGAATAGAAATGCGCAATGAACAGATATCCCGACGCAAGTTTCTCGCCCGGTCGGTGGCGGCCGCCGCCACGGTGCGGATTGTGCCCAGGAACGTTCTCGGCGGGCCGGGCCGCCAAGCGCCCAGCGAAATGATTACCAGCGCGAATATCGGCATGGGTGGGCCCGCCCAGGGCGTGAAATGCGACAAACTGCTGGCGATCTGCGACGTACGCAAGGACAAGCTGCGCGGCGGGATGCCTGGAGAGAAACACCCCGACGGCGTCGATCGCTACCTCGATTTCCGCGATATCCTCGACCGCGACGACATCGACGCCATCGCCGTGGGTTCAACGGAAACCTGGCATACTCTTCATATCGTGCAGTCGATGAAGGCGGGCAAGGATGTCTACGGCGAGAAGCCGATGAGCATGACGATCCAAGAGGCGGCCGCCATCCGTGACACGGCCAAACGCTACGGCCGCGTCTTCCAGCACGGCACCCAGCGGACCTCGTCGGTCATCGTCCAGTACGCCCGATCGCTGATAGCGGAAGGCAAGATCGGCCGCGTTGTCGCCGCCGGCGTTGGCGACTGCAATCACGGCACGCTGGCCCTGCCCGGCCCCTGCTCGCTGCCCGCCCAACCGATGTCGCCCAACATGATCGACTGGGACCTCTGGGTTGGGCCTTCCTCCTGGCGGCCGTTCCACAGTTTTGCCATGGGCGGCGTGCTTTCCTGGATGATCTACCACGATTTCGGCCGCAGTTGGCCAAACGGCGGCGCGGTGCATCCCAACGACGCCGCGCGGTATCTGATGGGCCGCGAAACCGAAAGCCCCGTCGAAATCTATCCGGCCGACGGCAAGGAGCACAAGAGCGTCACAACCTGGAAATATGCCGACGGCACCTTCCTGCAGGTCGGTTTCGAGGGGCTGCCTATTCCCGACGACGTGCGCAAGAAACTCGGTGGCGGTTACGGAGGCCCGTTTGTAATCATCGGGACAAAGGGCAAGCTCATCCTCGACGTCAATCGCATTATCTGGACCGATCCCCCGGAACTCGCCCACAAGCCGGCCAGTTTCCAGCCGCCTCACCAGGGCGGGCACCACGTTGAGTGGCGCAACTGCATCCGCACGCGCGGCAAACCCATCTGCAACGAAGACGCCGCCTACCAGACCGAGTTCCTCTGCCACAGTTCCGAGATCGCCCAAACCCTCAAGCGTCCCCTCAAGTGGGATCCGCTGAAGGAAGAGTTCATCGGCGACGACGAAGCCAACCGCCTGACCTACCGGACCTACCGGGGCCCCTGGCGGTTATAGGGAATGGTTAGTCCACATTTCTCACAAAAGTGTGTGGTAGGTCAAGCAAACCTTGCCCTCCGTCAGAACGCAGGCTTCCGCCTTCCGGCAGGGGTAGGCTAATTGCGTGATGTTAGCTTCGTTTCAGAGCGAGTCGGTGTTTCTGACCGAGGTGCGTGAGGAATCGTTCTGCTGAGGAGACAAGCTGCCTTTGGCCTGGGGCAAGCTTTCGCACCGAGCAAGTCTTGTTCACCTTCCATTTTCACGAGTTCTCGGGACTTCGATTTGAAGGCGGCGACTTGGGACTACCCTTCTGCTGTTGCGATGAAATCACTTCGTCCGCAACGAGAAGTGTCGTCGATTGAACGAGTCAGACGTTCATTTGGGGGGCTCCACGTGATTGACGTTTCAATCGGGAGGGCTGGGTCAAATGGGGTAGTTGCCTCCTGCTTTTCAAATCGATAGGCTATTACGACAGGGAAAACATTGCCGAATGCTAGGTCCGCTGTGAACCGATAAGAGAACGGCTGGGCCGGCGCCGACATACAAAGAAGCAGTGACGCAAGGAGACCCGACATCGCTGCATCAGGATTCAAAGCGTCTCACTTACGGTCGCACATCGAAAGGTGTGGATACCGTCACAGCTTCATCTTGCCGAATGTCGAATTCGCCGCAGGTGCGAGAGTTGCGCTTGCTGCTTTCGCTCATCCGCCATTTGATGCCCGATCCGTTTGCGTCGTGGCCATCGATGGACCTATTCATCCAGCTACAGCCGGGGCGTGCCGTCAGACCGGAGCACCAATTGTTCTCATATGCGATCAGAGTCAGTTCCAATGTTGGAAGCTGGGTTCGGTCACCGTTGAGCCCATCGGGAATCCCGTCGATGCGGAGCACGCTGCTACGTTCTTCCAGGAAAACTCCACCAACTTTGCGCCCAGAAGGATATACCGCGCAAAAACATGGGCGCGAGTAGACAAACAGCTTCGCTTGCCTTTTGTCGATGTCGACCTTCTCCGAGTCGTCGAACGAGATACCGGGATGGCACTCAAGGAATTGATCGAGGGCGAGTACACGAGGCTTCAGCGACAACTCGGATGGACCGACCCCGACGCTTCGCAGGGGTACTGGATGCTGCAGGCAGTTTTCTGGCTAGTGTCCGCGAAGATGTTGCATGACAAAGGTGTCCAGACGTTCTCGGATTTGGACCTTCATGACGTCAGGGGTGTGCTTGATCGCGTGGCACAGCATCACAGTGCACCTGCCACCAAGGCGAGTCCCCGGCAACTTGCGGCGCTCGCCGATGTCGCATCGACTATTGCGGGTCACCCGAATCTGCAATTTGCCACAACCGAAGCGCTAGCATTCGTATACGAGAATGCGATGATCACGAAGGCGATCCGAGACGAGTTGGGAACGCACAGCACCCCCACCTACCTGATCGACTATATTGTTGGGCGCCTGGCGCCATGGATTGAGCAAATCGACGCAAGGGAGAGAGATGTTTTCGAACCCGCGTGTGGTCATGCCGGATTTCTGGGCGCCGCCATGCGGCTACTCACGGAACTACTGCCTGAGGAGAAGTCGACAGCGTCGAGCCGGCGCGCCTACCTTCGGAGCCGCATTCACGGTTGTGAGAAGGACCCGTTTGCCCTTGAGATTGCACGATTATCGCTGACCCTGGCTGACATTCCAAATCCGGACGGCTGGGATCTTGCCTCCGGCGATATGTTCGAAACGGATGTGCTGGAACGGAGATCGCGGAGCGCGTCGATTCTGCTGGCAAATCCGCCGTTTATGAATTTCTCTGCCGAAGAACGGGAACAATACCGGTCGGCCGGTTTTGAGTGCCGATACCACAATAAAACGGCGGAAGTGCTGCATCGAACGTTGCCTCACCTTCCTGATGGATCGTGTTTTGGCGTCGTGGTCCCTCAAGGGTTCCTCCACAGCCGCAATGCGGCCGAGCTTCGACGTGAGGTGCTCGCACAATTTGAAATCGACGAAATCCTGCTGTTTCCGGACAAGGTGTTTGCCTTCTCCGACATGGAGTCGGCCGTCCTGATCGGCAGGAAACGCATCCGCAAGAGAGGGACCCATCAGGTTCGATATCGTAGAGTGCGCGAGCGAACTATTGATGAATTCCGAAGGTCTTACGGCGGGTCGCCGGAAAGGAGCGTGCCGCAATCTCGATTCCTGGCAGACGAATGTGATCTTCGTGTCCCGGAACTCGAAGGAGTGTGGGATTCAATAGCGTTGCTTCCGCACCAACTGAGCGATCTGGCCGACGTAGGGCGCGGGTTTTCTCCTAAGAGCGAAGAAGAGCGCAAGGGAGCGAAGTTTTACTTCGACAATCGCGCCAAAGGGCGCGTTCCGGTTTACCACACTTTCCCCAGTGGCATTAGCTTGCACGACCTTCCGCAGCAAGAGTGGGCAAATCTATCTGACGAGAATATTGACCGCCCACGATGGGGACTGAAGCGTGGCGTACCCCAGGTGCTGTTCAACTACGCACCGAGTCGTAGTGTCTGGCGGCTCAAGGCGTTGATTGACCGGGAGGGACATGCGTTTAGCAAGAACTTCGTGGCCGTTCGTCCCAGGTCTTCCGAGATACCATTGGAGTTCCTTTGGGCGGTCCTCAACTCACCTGTGGCAAATTCGTACGCCTATTCGCATCTCGGAAAGCGCGACAATCTGGAAGGAACAATGCGTCGCTTTCGCGTCCCTGACCCTTCTTCGTCGGAAGCCCGGGAAATCACAAAGCTCGTTACGCAGTACTTCGCATCGGCCGAGTCCCAGGAGATCCCCCTCCTCCGGAGACGAAACACGAGTACGCCTCAGGAGGTCCTTCTAAGAATCGACGCGGCGGTTCTCAATCTGTATGACCTGCCGACAAACGTCGAACGCGAACTACTAGACTACTTCAACGATTGGGAGCGACCGGGAGTACCGTTTACATTTGATCGGTATTTTCCCGAACATTTCGAGCAATCGGTTCATCTTCGGGATCTCATCACCGTTACATCCGACTGGCCGAAAACCAATCGGCGCCGCGGTCGCCTGATTGATCGTGAGGTCGAAGGTACGATTACGGAGAAGGAAGCCGGTGAACTAGCACGGCTTCAGGGACTCGCCGATCTGCGAACGGACCTATTGGATCCATTCGATCTAGAAGAACTCGAACAGCTCCACGCTGAGATCGCGATCTGGACGAATGCTTGACCCTTACGAATATCCTCACAGCCCGCACATTCGACGCCACGGTCCGGACGGATACGCGACATACCAACGCTACCGTCCTTGGCTCCGGGATGAGTTCTGCTATCGCTGTGTGCTGTGCCTACACCGAGAACGATGGCCAACGACGTCCGCGTTTGAGGTTGATCATTTGCTACCGGTTTCAGAGCGGCAGGACCTGAAGTGTCGGTACACCAATTTGCTCTATGTATGTCGACGCTGCAACAATCTGAAGACCGATCGCAGGATTCCAGACCCGTGTTCGATAGCTTACGGAAGCTGTCTCCGCGTCAATGAGGACGGCACGATTGAATCGCTCAATCAGGAAGGTCGCACGCTCGTACGCACGTTGCGACTTGACCGTGCGGATCGGGTGCGACAGCGGCGGATGATCATCGAGATTATTGCCAACGCTCAAGAAACAGGAAATGTGCGGCGATTACGTGACTGGCTTGGGTTCCCCGAAGATCTGGATGACCTCCGAAAGCTGACTCCTCCGAACAACGACCGTTTGGAAGGCATTGAAGAAAGCTGGTTCTCGCGCCGGGAACGCTGCGAACTTCCAGAAACCTACTAGGCCTGTGCTGCGTCTCACCGTTCTTTCGACACGTGCCGAAAGAACCCCGCTTTGGCCCGCTCAGCTAGGTCACATCGACCGATGCACTCACGAGTTCGCCGTTATTCCACTGAGTCTGCCTGGCTGGGCACCGATTGTCCGTGCCTATCTCAAAACCCGTCGGAATAGCGAAGAACTGGTGAATTGGCGCCAGCCCTTCTTGGCTGCTCGCCCCGCGCTACTCAATCTCCAGCAGTGGGTCGATTTCGCCGTAGGGGTCGAATTGGGCGACGAGCATTTCGCTCGATAGGTTGTGGCCTAGCAGGGTCCGGTTGGCTTTTTGGGCAAGCGAGCGATAGATTAGCCATTGCTCCTTGCCGATTTGCACCCGATAGCCGACGGCCACGTCGGCGGGTTGAGTCTCCAGCGACTCGGCCACGGTTAGCCGGCGCCAGGTTAGCGATCGGGTCATCCGATGCGAGTCGAGATCGAATAGCAGTGGGGCATACATCGATTGACACTCGGCCGATTGGCGAAGTTCCAGACCGCGATCGGTCCGGGCAAGCGAACCGACCCGACTGTCGGAGCGCCATTCGGGCAGCGCCAAGGGCAAGACTAGCGCCCGGCGTTTCTTGGCTGCCAGAAGACCTTCACGGCTGTCGCCTTCGCCGGCAAAGGAGATACCGGAGGCCAGCGGCAGGCAGCTTCGGTACTCGATCATACGGCGCCGGTTGCCCAGGAGAACGTCGGCCAAGAAGAGGAACCCGTCGTCTCGGGCGAGCAGCATTTGGCGTTGCACGCGAAGGTCGTCGGCCAGATCGATCTCCAATTCCAGGTAGTCGACTTCGTCGTCGGAGACCCAACAGACTTCCTCCCAATTGGATTGGGCCGGTGCCGGTTTGCCGTCCAAGCGGACGTCCAACTCCCAGACGCCCGACCAGAGCACGTCGCCCTTGCACTCAAGCTCCGTGCGAAGTTCCGCCTCGGGAAAGAGGGCGGTTAGCCGCGGGGCCGATCGCGACCAGCCGGGCCGCAGTACCGAGACGCTAGCCCATTGTGAATGGACGGCCGCGTCGGGTAGGCGCCGTCGACCGGCTCGTTTCGACTTGTCCTTGTTCTTCTGCTTTTTCGCGGGCAGGGCCAGCTTGGCGATGGCCCGATCGTCGTCGTCGCCGCCGAACCGGAGTGCCGCCTGAAACAGTCCCGCGCACCACTGGCCCGACGGGCCGTCGGAGAAGACATGCGTGCCATCCTGGCGGACGAATCGCACCGCGCCGCGGACGAACCATTCGTACTGGTTGGTGGCCGACTTGTCGAAGCAGCTCTTGGCCGGTACCTCGCTCACGGCCAGGCAGCGGGTCCAGCAGGCCAGAAGCGAACGCAGCAGGCCCAGGTGTTTTGCGTCGAGCATTCCTTCGCCGTCGCACAGTTCGACCGGTCCGGCCGAGAGTGCTTTTCGGGCATTGCGGGCCAGTTTTCTGGCAGGCGCGATCTCGGGGAACAGCCAGGCCAACGTCAGGGGCAACTCGCCGGCAAGCAACTGATGGACCAGCGGATCGTCGTTCAGGTCGATCCGGCCAGCTTCGGCGACCGTTCCCAATAGATGTTCAAACAGATCCCACCAGGCTTCGGCCGGAATCAGGCCGGCCAGACGGGGCAATGCATGACACCATGCCACGGCCTCCAGGGCTTGGACCGGATCGACCGGGCCGTCGGTCGCATCGGCCAACCAGGCGAGCACGGTGCCGGCGGCCGGTTCGTCCGGCTTGCCGCCACGGCAGATTTGCTCGATGCAGTCGAGGGTGTCCGAGGCCGGTAGCGATTGCAGCCCGTCGGGTGGGGCCCAGCCGAGCGGCCAACATTTGCCCGGCAGAAGCTCGGTCAACTCGGCCGGATCATCGCGTTCGGCCAGGTGTTCTGTCCAGGCCCGCCAGCCCTTGGAGCCGTCGTCCGCTCGAAAGGCCCGCCGGACGGCGGACGGAGCCGATTTGTGCCAGATCGATTTGGTCGAGTCGGAAGAGGAGTCCGGACTTACGGATGTTTTTCTAGAGGTTATGCTTGTCGCCATCTTGCCTGCATCCGCCAGTTTGCTTATTGATCTTTGCATAGTCAATGTGCGAATCAAGGGGGTTCCGCCGGGGAACCGGGCTTCGCCCTCGATCATTGGCTATGCAAGGGGCAACAAAGGGCTATTGTGTCGTTTACCGGTAAACGGGTATCCTAGCAGATCGGGCCCCGGCTGGCTGCCCACCGGCGGCGTGTTTTCTTAAATCCAGATGGCAAACAGAGAATTCCGAACTGGAGAGGTCATGTCGCATAGCATTATCAGGAAGCATTTTGTGCGAATCATCGCGGTTCTGGCGGTGGTGGTTTTTGTCGGCGCCTGTCGTCCGTCCGAGGACGGGCCCGCCAAGCCCCAACCTGGGTCGGAACAGCCCGCCACGGAAGAACCGGAAGATGTCGCGACTCAGCCGGAAGCCGTGGCTGAGCCGAAAGAGCCAGCCGAGCCCACACCCCAGCCGGAGGAACCGGCGGAAGAGCCGAAGACATCGCCCAAAGCCGAGCCCAAGGAGCCGGTCGAACCCACCACGATGCCCAAAGCCGAGCCCAAGGAGCCGGCCGCCGAAGAGACGACCATGGTCCCCGAGGAGCCGGAAACCGAGGAGCCGGAAGCTGAGCCGGCTGAGAAGCCGGTCGACCTGGGCCCGCCTTTGGTGGACGATCCGGCCGGCCTGAAGAAGCTCGACCCCGCCTACCCGACCTGGATCGATCCCAAGAACAAGCAGGTGGTGATGGTTGGCCAGGTGTGCCAACGGGAAACACCGCTAGAGATGTTCGCCTGCATCAAGGCCACCAAGGAGCACGAATCGGTGGTCGTGATCGACACGAAGGCCTATCTTGCACACGCGGGCCTTCTGGCCATTGGGGCGAAGGTGGGCAAGCCGGTCCAGTTCGACCCCGAGTACGTGCCCGCCACCGGGACTGAAATCGAAGTCACCCTCATCTGGAAAGACGACAAGGGACAGATCCAACGTGCCCGGGGACAGGACTGGATCCGCGACGTGAAGACAAAGAAGTCGATGGCGCAGGCTTGGGTATTCGCCGGCAGCGGGTTTTGGACGGACGAGAGCACGGGCGAGAAGCGTTATCAGGCCGAGGGGGGCGACTTCATCTGCGTATCGAACTTCCCCAGCGCAACGCTCGACTTGCCGATAAAGAGCGGTCAGGCCAACAGCGCCCTATTGTTCGAGTGCTTCACCGAGCGGATCCCCGCCCGCGGCACGCCCGTCACAATCGTGCTGAAGCCGAAGGCCGGCGAGCAACCGAAGGCCGAATAGCCACGGTGTTTTGTGGCACTGGGGAAGTGATTTGGGTGCCACTGCTGGCTTGTCCAGCAGTGCTTGCGGGCTTTGTGCTTCGCACTGCTGGACAAGCCAGCAGTGGCACCCACCAGTCACCCACCGAACAACATCAACTCGTCTAGGCGATATGAAGCCTAGCCCGCATTTCTCACCAGCCATCTACTGCGAGGCCGGAAGTCCAGCCGTGGCTTCGTCGTGCGGCGCGATTCCTCCTCAACGTATTCACCAATACGCCTACGGACGAATCGCTTGCACTCCTTGCCACGACAGAACTTACGACCTCTCGTAACGATGTTGGTGAGAAATACGGGCTAGACAGCAAGGGCTCCACCTGGCGTTTGGTTCGTCGCAAGCATTGCCTGGCTTCGCGCAGCAATCGACGGAGCCGCTGCCGGGATCGGCTCTCCGCCTGCACTCGAGCGAGCTCGTGCCGGATCAGGTCGATGAACCCGGGTCGCTTGCCGACGTAACGCGACTGCTGTTTACCGCCTAAACGGAATCGCAGTTTGTAGACGGATCCCGCCCGGCAGGCCTCCGCGCACAGGCTGCCCTGCTCGGCCAAGGCATTCCACGCCTCCGGGCACAAGCCCAGCGAGGCCAGGCCAGGAAACAACGCCGTCTTGCGAACTGAGTCCATAACAGGTCACTCATCATCTTGGGTAAACTTGAATAACATATCGAACGACTTCATCAAATCCCCGACGTCGGATACCTGGTCCCAGGCCCCCACACCCCGTTTTGCCACTTCCTTGTCATGCTTCGCCACATAAAGCTCCACGGCCGAACTGGCCCCCGAACGCAGCAAAATCTCTCGGAGGCTTGTTTGGGCCTCCAGCAGACCGCTGGGTTCGTCGACGTCACCCTGTGCGTGACTCACCAGCCTGGAATAACCGCGAAGACTGGCCACGATGGTTTTTTGCACATCTTGCCGATTGCCATTGGTCAGACAGTAGGCGATCCGCTGGGGTGCTCGTATAATATGATGTTTCCCGGATCTCGGATTTCTGGTATGGTTGGC